>CAZITJ010000049.1:0-14415 GCA_964542135.1 uncultured Verrucomicrobiota bacterium | reverse complement strand
GGGGTCTGTCCGCCCATCTGAACGATCATGCCGATGGGCTGCTCGGCTTCGTAGATATTCATGACGTCTTCGAAGGTGAGCGGCTCAAAGTAGAGTTTGTCGGAGGTGTCGTAGTCGGTGGAGACGGTTTCCGGGTTGGAGTTGACCATGATGGCTTCGTAGCCCATTTCGCGCAGCGCCTTGACGGTGTGGACGCAGGAGTAGTCGAACTCGATGCCCTGTCCGATGCGGTTGGGGCCGGAGCCGAGCACGATGACGCTCTTTTTATCGGTCTTGCGGGTTTCGTCGAGCTCGCCGTAGCAGGAATAAAAATACGGGGTGGAGGCTTCGAACTCGCCGGCGCAGGTGTCGACGAGGCTGTAGACGGGGATGATGCCCATTTCTTTGCGCAGGGCGCGGATGTCGTCGCCTTTGCAGCCGCGCAGCGCGGCGATCTGGTCGTCGGAGAATCCGTTTTTCTTGGCTTTGCGCAGGAGGTCTGCATCCAGCTCACCGGCGTCGAGAATTTCTTTTTCGATTTCGACGATCTGCAGAATGTTGTCAAGGAACCACGGATCCATGTAGGTCATGTCGTGCAGCTTTTCGATGGAGTAGCCTTTTTTGAGTGCCATCTTGATGGCGATGGTGCGCTCGGTGCAGGTGGTCGACAGGTAGTCGTCGAGGCGGGACATGTCGACTTTGGCTTCGGCTTTTAGATCGAGGCCATCGACGCCGATTTCCAGCGAGCGGAATGCTTTCTGCAGCGATTCCTTGAAGGTGCGTCCGATGGCCATGGTTTCGCCGACCGATTTCATGCTGGGGCCCAGCTTCGGGCTGGCGGACGGGAATTTTTCGAAGGTGAAGCGCGGGATTTTGGTGACGACATAGTCGATGGATGGCTCGAAGCAGGCCGGGGTTTCTTTGGTGATGTCGTTGGGCAGCTCGTCGAGCGTATAGCCGGCGGCCAGCTTGGCGGCCAGTTTGGCGATCGGGAAGCCGGTGGCTTTGGAGGCCAGCGCGGAGGAACGCGATACGCGCGGGTTCATTTCGATGATGGCCAGCCGTCCCGATTTCGGGTCGATGCAGAACTGCACGTTGGAGCCGCCGGTTTCGACGCCGATGGCGCGCAGGGTTTTGAGGGAGGCATCGCGCATGGTCTGATATTCGCGGTCGGTCAGCGTCTGGGTCGGCGCCACGGTGATGGAGTCGCCGGTATGGATGCCCATCGGATCCATGTTTTCGATGGAGCAGATGATGACGCAGTTGTCTTTTTTGTCGCGCATGACCTCCATCTCGAACTCTTTCCAGCCGAAGACGGATTCTTCGATCAGCACTTCGGTGGTCAGCGAGGCTTTCAGGCCGCCCTCGGCGATGGTCATCAGCTCATCCATGTTCTCGGCGATGCCGCCGCCGGTCCCGCCGAGCGTGAACGACGGCCGGACGATCACCGGGAAATCGAGTTCTTCGGTGACGATTCGGCGCGCCTCCTCCAGCGAGTGTACCTCAAAGCTTTTGAGGCTTTTGATGCCGGCCTTGTCCATGGCGGCCTTGAAGAGGTCTCGTTCTTCGCCGCGCATGATGGCGTCGTAGTTGGCGCCGATCATTTCGACGCCGTGTTTTTCGAGAATTCCCTGTTCAACCAGTTTCATGGCGGTGTTGAGCGCGGTCTGGCCGCCGAGGGTGGGCAGCAGGGCGTCGGGGTGTTCTTTGATGATGATCTTTTCGACGGCTTCGGGCGTGATCGGCTCGATATAGGTGTGATCGGCCGTGGCCGGATCGGTCATGATGGTCGCCGGATTGGAATTGATCAGTGTGACCTTGTATCCCTCTTCGCGCAGCGCTTTACACGCCTGCGTGCCGGAATAGTCAAACTCGCAGGCCTGACCGATGACAATCGGGCCGGAGCCGATGATCAGGATGTGGTGGATGTCGTCTCTTTTCGGCATAAGCGTTGATCGGTTAAATGGTTGTGTGCAGCTCCCGACGCCTTTGTTTACGCCAGCGGGAAACGGTTGGCAAAAGCAATGACATCGCGGCGTATGGCGGTCAGTTGTTCTTTTCGGTCCATGTTTTCGGTAACGGCTTTGATAAACGCGGCAATCTGTTCCATCTCGGCTTCTTTCATGCCGCGCGTGGTAACGGCCGGGGTGCCGAGGCGAACGCCGGATGTGACGAAGGGGCTCTTTTCATCGAACGGAATGCCGTTTTTGTTGGCGGTGATGGATGCCTTGTCCAGCGCATTGGCCACGTCTTTGCCGGTGAAACCGTTCGCGCCCACATCCACCAGCATCAGGTGATTGTCGGTTCCGCCGGAAACAATGCGGAACCCGTTCGCCTGCATCGCTTCGGACAGGGCCGCGGCATTTTTAACAATCTGTTCCTGATAGGCCCTGAATTCCGGCGTCAGTGCCTCGCCGAAAGCAACCGCTTTGGCGGCGATGACGTGCATCAGCGGGCCGCCCTGAATGCCGGGAAAGACCTGCCGGTCTAAATCGGCGGCAAACTTTTCTTTGCACAGCACCATGCCGCCGCGCGGCCCGCGCAGCGTTTTGTGCGTTGTGGTGGTGACAAAATCCGCGTCCGGAACCGGGCTCGGATGACAGCCCGCGGCGACCAGGCCGGCAATGTGCGCCATATCGACGGTCAGAATGGCGCCGACCGACTCGGCGATTTTTTTAAGGCGCTTGAAATCAATGATGCGCGAATAGGCACTGGCACCGGCCACCAGCATCCGCGGCTGATGTTCTTCGGCCAGTCGCTGCACTTCGTCGTAGTCGATCTGTTCGGTTTCTTTGGAAACACCGTACGGAATGACATGGAAGAAGCGGCCCGAGAAATTCATGGGATGCCCGTGCGTCAGATGGCCGCCCTCCGCGAGGCTCATGGCCAGGATTTTGTCGCCCGGCTCGAGGACGGAATAATACACGGCCATATTGGCACCGCTGCCGCTGTGCGGCTGCACATTGACGTGCTCCGCGCCGAAAAGCTGTTTGGCGCGGTCAATCGCCGTTCGTTCCGCTTCATCGACGATCTCGCAGCCGTTATACCAGCGTTTGCCCGGATATCCCTCGGCATATTTGTTGGTCAGGCGTGAGCCCTGCACCTCGCGCACGGCCTGCGAGACGATGTTTTCCGAGGCGATCAGTTCAATATTATTGCGCTGGCGAACGGTCTCATCCCGGACGGTTTTGTAGAGCTCGGGATCGTTGTCATACAGGGCCGCGGCGTCACCGACACGTTTTCCGAGCGCTTTCATTTTATTCACGCGCCGTTCGTGCCGTCCACCGGTTTCCGGTTCGTTGGCCAGCCAGGCCTTCAGAATCTCCAGCGAGGTGTCATCATCCACGTTTTCCGCACCGAGGCAGAGCACATTGGAAAAGTTGTGGATGCGGGTCAGCTTGGCCATCTCCGGCGTGGTGCAGACCGCGGCGCGCACGCGGGGAAATTTGTTGGCGGTGATGCTCATACCGATGCCGGTGTTGCAGATGAGGATGGCCTGGTCGACGTCCCCCTGGGAAACGAGGCGCGCGGCCGGGGCGCCGAAGTCAGGGTAGTCGCATGATTCCGCGCTGTCGGTGCCGACATCCTGGATCTCGATGCCTTCGGCCTGAAGCCGGGCGATGATTTTTGCTTTCAGTTCAAAACCGCCGTGATCGGCGGCGAGTGCGATCTTCATGACTCATTCCTCTCTTCCATCAGGTATAAAATCAGATCCGGCAGGGCGGCATCAATCTCATCGCGCACATGGCGATAGGCCTCCAGATCTCCGCCGACCGGGTCGTCAATATCAGCCGTCGATTGTGCGACACCGAACGATTTTAGCAAGAAAACTTTGTCCGCGCTTTCCGGTGCAATGGCTGTAATGGTGTCGCGATGCCTGCGGGTCATGGTCACCAGCAGGTCCGCCTCTTCGATCTGCTCCGGGGTCAGATGTGTTGAGAGGTGGTCCGCGATATCAATTCCTTTTTCTTTCAGGGCATCCACCGCGTTTTGGCTGACGGGAAACCCGTTTCCCGCGCAGATGCCGGCGGACGCCGCCTCCCAGCCGCTGTTCTCCGGCAGCAGAGCCCGGAGAAGGCCTTCGGCCATCGGGCTTCGGCAGGTGTTTCCTGTGCACACAAAAACAATCTTTTTCATGACAGCATCCGATCCGGTTCTGTTTTGGAAACCGCCCCTGCCAACTAGCCCTGGATCTGCTTCTGCAGGGCCTCGTTGGCGGCCAGAACGTCTGCGGTCATTTTCTTTTTGTACTCTACTGTTTTTTCGGCCAGTTCGTCGTCGGACAGCGCCATGATCTGCACGGCGAGAATCGCGGCGTTGATGGCGCCGGCCTTGCCGATGGCCACGGTGGCAACCGGAACGCCTTTGGGCATCTGTACGGTTGAGAGCAGTGAATCCATTCCGTCGAGCGACCATGCGGGCATCGGAACACCGATCACCGGCAGGGTGGTGTGACCGGCCAGAACGCCGGAGAGGTGCGCCGCACCGCCGGCCGCGCCGATGATGACCTGTGTTCCGTTGGCTTTGGCGTTGGATGCCAATTCGCAGGCCTGTTCCGGGGTGCGGTGAGCACTCAGTGCATTCACGTCCGCAGTGATGCCGAACTCTTTGAGGGTGTTGTAGCAATGCTCCATGACCTTCCAGTCGGAGGCGCTTCCCATGACGATAGATACTCTGCTCATAATGGTTCTCCTTGTTTTTAAATTCTATGCTCTGGCTGGATGCGGTGTGTTTTTGTGAATTTCCTGATCAACCCGCTCAGCCAGAAAAACCTTCAGAAGGGACTGATACGGGACATCCCGCTTGTTTGCCAGCAGTTTCAACTCCTCAATCAGGCTTTCCGGAAGCCGGAGAGAAATGGTTTTTGTGGAGGGTTTCAGGTTGGGAAACACCGCACGTTTCGCGGTGGACCAGTCGAAATATTCTGTTGCATCGTGTTTGGCCCAGAATGCCCGTTCCTCGTCCTCGGTTTTGAATGTTGGAATTTTCTTCTTCATAGCGACTTGTATACCGCCCTTTCTTTTCTGTGCATGTCCCGCGCGGAAATGACCCGCAGTTTTCCTGACCTCATCGTAAACGCAATAAAAAGGTCTCTTCCAGAATCCGTTTGTCCCAGCACAACCCAGCGTTTTTCCTTGGCCGAATGTTTTCTGTCATCTGCGGTTAAAAGCGGGCTGTTAAAAAAAATCTGTTCGCATTCTGCGGGGCTGACCTGATGCGATTGCCAATTCTTCTCTGCATTTCCGCCGCTCCAGTCGAAACCCTCAAAATCCGGCATGGAGATCAGTTCAAGCATGAAAACAGTGTATATAATGGTCGTATACAGTCAAGCCGTGAATTATAGAGCGCGGTAGGCGATGTCTTTGCGGTGGAAGGCGTCCTTCCACGAGATTTTTTCGACGGCGGTGTAGGCGTTGTCGACCGCGGCGCGCAGGTCGGCGCCGAGCGCGGTGACACCGAGCACGCGCCCGCCGTTGGTGACAACCCTGCCGTCTTTGAGTGCGGTGCCCGCGTGGAAGACGACGGCATCCTGCGCCGCCTCGTCGAGGCCGGAAATCTCATTTCCTTTTTCGTAGCTACCGGGATAGCCGCCCGCCGCCATGACGACGCAGACGGACTGCTCGTCTTTCCACGAAATCAAATCCTCGGAAAGTGTACCGTCGATGCACGCCTCAATGGCCGGGATTATATCGCCGTCCCAGCGGGCGAGCACGGCCTGCGTTTCGGGATCACCGAAACGGCAGTTGAACTCCACAACGCTCGGTTGGCCGTTGTCGATCATCAATCCAGCGTAGAGGACGCCTTTATAGGTGATTCCGCGTTTCCGAAGTTCGGAAAGGGTACGGTCATAAATTTCGGTACGGACTTTTTCGAGAACAGCTTCCGTTACAATGGGCGCGGGGGAGTAGGCGCCCATGCCGCCGGTGTTGGGGCCCCGGTCGCCGTCGAGTGCGCGTTTGTGATCCTGCGACGAGGCGAGCATGACCACATGCTCGCCGTCGATCAGCGCGAGGATGGAGGCCTCTTCGCCGACGAGAAAATCTTCAATCACCACGCGCCTTCCGGCGTCGCCGAAGGCTCCGCCGAGCGCGTCCTGAATGGCCGCTTCAGCCTGTTCAACGGTTTCGGCAACCGTCACGCCTTTGCCGGCGGCCAGTCCGTCGGCTTTGATCACAATCGGCGCGCCCTTTTCGCGGACGGTTGCGCAGGCTTTTTCCACGTCCGTAAAAACCTCGTAGGCGGATGTGGGGACATGCGCGGCTTTCATGATTTCTTTGGCAAATTCTTTGCTGCCCTCGAGTTCGGCGGCGGCCTGGCACGGACCAAACACGCGGAAGCCCCCGGCTTCGAGCGCATCGGCGAGCCCCGCGCACAGCGGTGCTTCGGGGCCGATGACGGTGAGGTCGGGCTGGTTTTCTTTGGCCCAGGAGGTGATGCCCGCGACATCGGTTGCGCCGAGTTCGAGGTTGGTTCCGAGCGCGGCCGTCCCGGCGTTGCCGGGCGCACAGAAGATTTCAGGATTGCGCGAATCGTTCTTGAGTTTCCAGCAGAGCGCATGTTCGCGTCCGCCGTTTCCGATCACCAGTACCCTCATGAGAAATCCTTTCGTTGGAATAGTAAACTAAGCATGAAAAAGACGGATTTCACACCCCTTTTTGAAAAATCATGAGGTTGTCGATGTAGAAGTCGGCGACGCCGGCGGCGCGCCAGATCGGCTTCCACGCGTCGGCCGTTTTTTCCGACCATTGGAATCCATGACGCTGAAATTTTTTGATCCAGTATTCCGGCGGCTGTTCGTTGAGATGACCGATGCCGCCCTGTCCCGGATGCGCGGCGGTGAAAATGACAACGGGTGCGAATTCACAGAGGAGCACGACATATTGTTCAGTGGATGCGACGGGCAGGTGTTCGGCGGTTTCCATGCTGATGGCGATGTCGAAGGTTTTCTGTTCGGTCCAGCGGTCCGTGCTGATGTCGAAGCTGCGGACATCGACCGCACGGGCGCGGGCGATGTCGAGGCCCGCCTCGGCACTGTCGAGACCGAGCAGGTTGCGTACGCCGAGTTTGCGCAGCTCGGTGAGCAGGACGCCGGAGCCGCAGCCGACATCCACCGCCGAGGCCGGAGAGAACGTTTCGACGATGGAGCGGGCCATCTGCGGGGCGCTGCGCCGGGCATAGGGTTCGACGAGCGTCTGGAAGTATTTGGGCGAGTAGATGTCGTCGCGGTCGCCGACCGCCTGTATGACGCGCAATGCAAGCCGGTTCAGCGGCCCGGAGCGCCGAAGCGGAGCGGGCAGCAGACGGTAGAACTGTTTCAGCGTGTCGAAGAAAGCGGACATAAGCCGCGGACGGTTTAACAGGTCTGTGCGCCGCCTGCAAGTCCCCGGACAACCTGGGTTCGGCGGCAAGCGTTCGGATCTGCCGGAGCACCCGCCGAAACAAATCCCGTGCAATCATTGCAGCGCGCGATTTGAATAACGCAGGCTGAAGGAGATCTTCTCTTCACGTTTAAACGTGAAACGGATTCAATCAGGCGGGGCGGCACAGAGAGCGGGGATCTATCGTTTCGCGCGCCAGCCCCTCACTGCGGGCGATCCGCTCAACGGCATCGGCCACCGCATCGGCGACCCGGGGATCAAAAACAGATGGAATAATATATTCTTCGCAGAGTTTTTCTTCGGGAATCAAATCAGCAATCGCACGGGCCGCAGCGACTTTCATCCCTTCGCTGATGCCGGATGCGCGACAGCGCAGCGCGCCCTTGAAAAGGCCCGGGAAACACAGGACGTTGTTGATCTGATTGGGATAGTCGGAACGGCCGGTGGCCATGATGCGCGCGTGCGGAAACGCGTCTTCAGGCATAATCTCAGGGACCGGATTGGCCATGGCAAATACAATCGGGTCGGCGGCCATGTGTTTGATGTCCTCTGCGGTGATGCACCCGGGGGCGGACACGCCGAGGAAGAGGTCGGCGCCGTGCATGGCGTCGCTCAGAGTGCCGCGGAATGCCTCGGGATTGGTCTGTTGCGCAAACCACTCTTTGGCGGCGTTCATTTTTTCAGTGCGGCCCTTGTAAATGGCACCGGTTCGGTCGAAGCCGATCAGGTTTCGGACACCGGCCTCAAGCATGATTTTTGAGCAGGCAACGCCGGCGGCACCGACGCCGTTGACGATGACGTTCAGGTTTTCCATTTTTTTACCGGTGATCTTCAGCGCGTTATAGAGTGCCGCCAGCGAGACAACGGCGGTGCCGTGCTGATCGTCGTGAAACACCGGGATATCGAGTTCGGCCTTCAGCCGCTCTTCAATTTCAAAGCAGCGCGGGGCGGAAATGTCTTCCAGGTTTATGCCGCCGAAGGTCGGGGCCAGCCGCTTCACGGTTTGGATGATTTCCTCCGGATCGGTCGTATCGAGGCAGACGGGAAAGGCATCCACGCCGCCGAAGCCTTTGAAGAGCATGGCTTTGCCCTCCATCACCGGCAGGGCGGCCTTCGGGCCGATATCACCGAGACCGAGAACGGCGGTGCCGTCGGATACCACGGCGACGGTATGGCCGCGAAGAGTCAGATTGTCCGCCCGGGCCGGGTTGTCGTGGATGGACATGCAGACACGGCCGACGCCCGGGGTGTAGGCGATGGACAGAGCCCCTTCGGCGTGTAAATCCATTTTGCCGGCGATTTCAATTTTTCCCCCGAGGTGGGTGCGGAAGGTGATGTCTTCGGCGGAAACGACCCGAAGCCGGTCGTCGTTCCGGAGGGTTTGAAGGAGGGCCTGCTGATGCGCCGTATCCCGGCAGTTGACGTTAAATTGAAAGGGTTCGGTGCCGCCGGATGCGGTGCATATGCCGTCGGCGGCGGCGATGATGGTTTCGACCGCGGGCCGATCCAGCCCGGATTCAATGACCAGGGCGAGGCTGTAGGCGGGAGATGGATTGATTTTCATAGGGCGCTCATCGTACCGATCTGTTGATACCCGGCAAGTCGTTTTGCTGAAATAATAAACAAACGGTTGCATGCGTCCTGCGGTTTGAAACAATAGCCCCTGGTTTACAGAAAGGGAGGCGATGAAGGACGAACGGTTTTTTCTTTTTGATATTGGAAATGTACTGGTCGATTTTGATTTTCAGTTTTTGACCGACCGCATCGCCGCGGATTCGGGACGGTCTCCCGAGGCACCGAGTGCGCGTGATACGGCGATGCACGAAGCGGTCGAGAAAGGCGAAATCAGCGATGCGGAGTTTGTGGCCTATCTCAATGAGGCCAAAGGGCTGTCCTGGAGTATTGAGGAATATATCGGGGTCTGGTGCGACATGTTTTCGGTGAACCCGGCAGGGCGCCGCCTGTTTGTCGAGGCGCTGGAACGGAACCTGCCGGTGTACACGCTGAGCAATATCGCGGGCCATCACATGGATGCGATTGAACGGAATGAGCCGGGCTTTTTTGAGGGAGCCGCCGGCCTGTTTCTGTCGTACCGGCTGGGTGTGCGCAAGCCGGACCCTGCGATTTATCAGAAAGCACTGGACGCACTGGGCGCGGAGGGCGCGCAGTGCTTTTTTATTGATGACCGCCCGGAAAATGTGGCGGCGGCCCGGGAGGCGGGCATCCATGCGCAGCTGTTTGTTCCTGAGCACTATGACGCGGCGCGAGCCGCGGCAGAGCGGTTTTTCTCGTAGCCCGTACGTTGCGGAGCTGACCCCGCGGCCGTTTTTCGGCGGGCTTTGGCCTTGAGGTTGATGCCGGGAACGGTAAAGTCTGCGGCTCAATTTAAGGAATCGGGCGTTGCACATCCGGTCGCGGGCGGCAGGCTCGCAGCGTTTCTGCTCGGACGCCGGAAAGGCATCGTCAACGTCAGCCCCGGGGGACTGTTTTATGAAAGAAATTAAAATCGGAATTTTAGGATTCGGAACCGTCGGCGCCGGCGTGGTGGAAGGGTTGTTGAAGAACGGAGAGTTGATTGCACAGCGGACGGGGATTTTTCCAAGAATTGGACACGTTGCAGACCTTGATATTGAAAGCGACCGCGGGGTGGCACTGGTTCCGGCGTTGCTGACAACAGATGCCGCGGCCGTAATCGACGACCCGGACATTGATGTGATCGTTGAGCTGATCGGCGGGATCCGGGTGGCAAAAGAGCTTGTGCTGCGCGCCCTGAAGGCGGGCAAACCGGTGGTGACGGCCAACAAGGCGCTGCTGGCCGATCACGGCGAGGAACTCTACCGCACAGCGCAGGAAAACAAGGCGGGGCTTTACTATGAAGCCGCCGTCGGCGGCGGCATTCCCGTGCTGCGCTCGCAGCGCGCCGGACTGATCGGCAACCGGATTGAAAGCATTTACGGCATTCTGAACGGCACCTGCAATTACATTCTGACGCGCATGGAAAACGAACACCTTCCGTTCGACGAAATTCTGGCCGATGCCCAGAAGCTGGGGTATGCCGAAACCCCGCCCGATCTGGATATCGACGGCATCGACACCGCCCATAAAGCCGTTATTCTCGCCTCGATGGCCTACGGGGCACCGGTTCCCATGAGCGCCTGCCCGACGGCCGGATTGCGCGGGCTCGCTGCGCAGGAAATTCTCAATGCCGATGAACTCGGCTACCGCATCAAACTGCTGGCGATCATCAAAGAGGCCGACGGCGAAGTGGAGCTGACGGTGGAACCGACGCTCGTACCGAAAGGACATATGATCGCGTCGGTGAGCGACTCCTTTAATGCGGTGTTCGTGAAAGGCGATATTGTTGATGACACCATGTATTACGGGCGCGGTGCCGGACGGCTGCCGACGGGCAGTGCCGTGATCGGAGATATTCTGGAGGCGGCAGGCGATCGCCTCAGCGGCCGCGGGGTTCCCGTCAGCGTGACGATGATGCTGCAGCACGAGACGCTGCCGTATCGCCCGCCGGAAGCTATCGTGAAGCGCTGCTATATTCGCCTCAGCCTGCTCGATCAGCCCGGGGCTATGGGTCGGGTCATGCAGGCCTTCGGCGATCAGAACATCAGCATTGCATCGGTGGTGCAGAAAGAACGCTACGCAGGAGGCCATGTGCCGGTGGTGATCCTGACCCATGATGCGGCCGAAGCGGATTTCGCCGCCGCGATGGAGGCGATTCAACAGCTTGGGGTGCTGGATAAAGAACCCGTTCGTATGCGGATAGAGGATTTTGAACAATGAAAGTAGTAAAATTCGGCGGCTCATCCGTCGCCAATGCAGAACAGATTTCGAAAGTGATTGATATTGTCACCGCCGACGCCGACCGCCGGATTGTGGTGGTCTCTGCGCCGGGTAAACGGCACGGCGGGGATGTCAAAGTGACCGACCTTCTGATTGCGCTGGCCGATGCGGTGCTGACCCATATTGATTTCACGGCCGCTCTGGATGCGGTGGTGGAGCGTTACGCTGAAATCCAGCGCGATCTGGATCTGCCCGCAGAGGTCGTCCGGGAAATCGAAACCGATCTGCGCGGCCGCATAGACAGCCGCGGTGCAAGCCGGGAGCAGTTCATGGATACCATGAAAGCGGCCGGCGAAGATAACAGTGCCCGGCTCATCGCCGCGGCTTTTCGCAACGCCGGCGCGGCGGCCTCCTATTGTTTCCCCGGCGATGCCGGCCTGCTGCTGTCCGATGAATTCGGAAACGCCGAGGTGCTCGATGAATCGTTCGATCGTCTCGCGGCACTGAAAAACGCCGCAGACATTCTCATTTTCCCCGGCTTTTTCGGCGTGACCCGCAGCGGCGAAATCGCCACGTTTCCGCGCGGCGGGTCCGATATCACCGGCGCCATTCTTGCCGCGGCCGTGAAGGCCGATGTCTACGAAAACTTCACCGATGTGGATTCGGTCTGCGCGATGGATCCGCGCATTATTAACTCGCCGCCTGCGATCGACTGCATGACCTACCGTGAAATGCGCGAGCTGTCCTATGCCGGCTTCGGCGTCTTTCATGATGAGGCCATCATTCCGGCGGTGCACGCCGAAATTCCAATCTGCATCAAAAACACCAACAACCCGTCGGCACCCGGCACATGGGTGGTTCCGCACCGTAAACCCGAGCACGGCTCTGTGGTGGGGATCTCCTGTGCGCCCGGGTTCAGCGCGATCTACATCGACAAATATATGATGAACCGCGAAATCGGATTCGGCAGTCGTCTGCTGCGTATTCTCGAAGACGAATGCATTGCCTTCGAACACACGCCGTCAGGAATCGACAACCTGTCGGTCATTCTTTCGTCCGATGCGCTGCCGCTGGAAAAAGAGGCGCGTGTACTCAGCCGCATTCGCTCCGAACTGCGCCCGGATGCCGTTTCTGTTGAGCACGGACTGGCGCTGATCATGGTGGTCGGGGAAGGCATGCACTACACCCCCGGCATGGCCGCCCGCGCCGCGCAGGCCATGGCTTCCGCCGGTGTGAATCTCGAAATGATCAATCAGGGGGCCTCGGAAATCAGCATGATGTTCGCGGTCAAAGAAACCGACCGTGAACGGGCCCTGCGCGCACTCGGCAGCGCCTTTTTCAGTGTATAATCCGAGCCCGAAAAAGAATCATGACAACGATTCCCGGCAACTGTCCGGGCGTTCCCGTTCGCATTAATCCTGAACATCGGGTTGTCTTCTGCGACGATCTGAAGGTCCCGTGCGGCTGGAACGAGGGCGGGCGTTAACAGATTTTTTTGAGCACCCATGCCATGTTCTGTCCGAGGGTTTTGGCGGTGCCGATTCCTTCCTCGTCCTGCTCCACCGCGCCGGCGGGTCCGGCGAGCCCGTCATTCCAGTAGCTGGAGCCGACCACCAGCATTTCATTGATCAGGAAAAAGTGATTCAGCGAATCAAAGGTGTGTATCGCGCCGCCGCGCCGCGCGGCGGTCAGGCCGGCGCCGACTTTGCGCCGCAGCTCTTTACCGGGGCGCAGCACATAGCCTGTTCGGTCAATGAACGCCTTCATTTCAGCGGTCAGATCCGCGAAATAAGTCGGCGATCCAAGCAGAATGCCGTCGGCCTCGCGCAGTTTATCGAGATAGCTGTTGAGCGGATCGGTATCGATCACACAGCGCTTTTCGCCGCTTTCGCGGCACCAGCCGCAGGCCGTACAGCCGCGAAGAACCTGTCCACCGATCTGAATCAGTTCGGTTTCGATTCCCTCCGCTTCCAGCTCCCGGAGCGCGGTATTCAGTAAAATCTCCGTGTTGCCCCCTTTGCGCGGGCTTCCGTTGAATGCGACCACGTTCATGTTCGTCCCTTTGGTTGATTTCATCCCATTGATAAACCAATGGCGTGTGCAATTCAAGGGCGCGGTGTCGGTGCGAAAGCCGGTGATAAAGATGGACGGTTCCAAACCCTGGAAATCGGCTTGTAAAAACCAACGTTATAACTATAGTTATTACATGGCCTATAAAACAAAAGTTCGTAAAATCGGTAACTCGCTCGGCATCGTGCTTCCCAAAGAGGCATTGCATGCCATGAAAGTCGAAGAGGGCGCCACGCTTTATATTACTGAAGCACCGGAATCGTCTGTGCAGGTGACTCCGGAAAAACCAGGCTTCGCTGAAAAAGCTAAAGTCGCCGAAGGGCTGATGAAGCGCTATCGCAATGCTCTGCGGGAGTTGGCTCAGTGAAAGAGCCCGTCTGGATTGAAAGCTCCGACGTGTATGCTTTTCATGAGGAAATGCTGGCCATGTTTGGAGGGCTTTCCGGCCTGCGCGATGAAGGCTTATTGCACTCTGCGCTGAACCGGCCTCAAAGCCTGTTTCAATACGAGTCTCCTTCGCTGTTTGAAATGGCGGCCGCGTATGCGCACGGCATCGTCAAAAATCATCCGTTTCTGGATGGGAACAAACGATGCGGATTTGTGGCCGCCGCACTTTTCCTTGAAATCAACGGATTAACGTTTGGCGCCCCCGAAGAGGAAGTCGTTGCGTATACCCGCTCACTGGCCGCCGGCGACATCGGCGCCGACGAATACGCCGCCTGGCTCAAAAAATCCTGCGCCTGATTTTCCAAACATTGGAATGATTTTAAAAAAGCTCCCTGTGTTATGTTTAGCCATATGGCGTTTGATCCGGAAAAGCATCATCGGCATTCGATCCGTCTGAAAGGGCATGATTATGCCGGCGGCGGCCTCTATTTCGTTACCCTGTGCGCGCATCGGGAATTGATTGTGTTTGCGGGGACGACTTGCGAGCCGCCCGGGGGCGGGTCGTTCGGCCCGCCAATTCGGCAAATCATTGCGGAAGAATGGGCGCGTTGCGGGCAAGTGCGCGATGATGTGTTTCCCGGTGAATTTGTGGTGATGCCGGATCATTTTCATGGATTGATTGAAATCCGGCCCGGGTCATCCGAATTGGGCCATGTCATTGGTGCGTTCAAAGCCGCCGTGTCGCGCCGCATTCGCCGTAGGGGCGACACGCATGTCGCCCTCTCTTCCGACACGCATGTCGCCC
>CAZITJ010000048.1:3329-14445 GCA_964542135.1 uncultured Verrucomicrobiota bacterium | reverse complement strand
GCAAATTGACCGCTACAGGATCCAGCGGTGCTTTAGAACCTTCGCTCGAAGGTTCTAAAAGGCAAAGCAACCCGCACCATCGGGGTGGCGGTCTATGATTTTAACGACCCGTTCTTCGGCGCACTCATCAAACAGATTCAGGCGCAGGCACACGAACACAACTATTCGCTGATTCTGGCGGGATTCCTGAACCGCAGTCCCGATGTAAAAGATCTGCAGGCGCTGCACAAATACGCGCTTGACGGACTGATTGTGATCGGAACCGATCTGAACGCCGCCTGGCTGAAGGGGTTCACAAATCTGCCCGTCGCACGCATCGGGCACGGCGGAACCGACGAACAAAGTTTCCGTGTGGCAACTGATGAAACCGCGGCGGCAGAGCTGCTGATTCGCCACCTGCTAAATAAAGGTTGCAAAAGACCCGTCTACCTGCATGCCTATCTGCCCGCCCACCGGATTCGTAAAGAATATTTCGAGGAGGCCGCACGTCGTACCGGCGCAATACTGGCGACCGCTCCATCCCTGAAACGAGACCCGTTTGCCGCCGGCATGCAGTCGGCACGACAGCTTTTAGCGGCTGGCCGCCGTGTCGATGCGTTCATCTGCGCCACGGATCAGGTTGCGATGGGGGCGTTGCACGCCCTGCACGACGCAGGCGTCCATGTCCCGGAAGAAGTAGCGGTGACCGGATTCGACGACATTCCGGCCGCAGTCCAGTTCATTCCGCTGATCACGACCATCCGCCAGCCCATCGGGAAAATGGTCCGGCTGGCGTTTAAGGCCGTTATTGACGCAGATTCCGCTACTCCCGGACCGACTCTGCTGCCGGGCAAACTTGTTGCACGGCAAAGCGCGTAACCAGTCTTAAGTCCGCGCCTCTTTCATCCGGAGAAAAAACAACCGGTTTCTTTTCAGATTCTCTCCGATATCCCTGATCCGTCACCATGCCTTCCTACGCTTGCGCATCCCGAACCAAAAGGCAGATGATGAGACGACCGAAAACAGTCTGTACGATCGGACCGGTCCGCATTGGCACTGGAGCCGATATGCTGGGGAAACAGGCGGTTCAACAGATTTTCTGGCACATCCGCCATCTGCTATTTATCCAAACAGGAAAGCCGACCTCTGAAAATAAAGGGCGAAACGAACGCCACCCCGTCGAAAAAAGGCGTTTTTACCCGCGAACAGCGAAAGACGGGATAACAACACCCGCGACGATCTCAACCTCGGCCTGTAAAATTCCCGATCGATACCGTTTTGATGGGATTGTAGATTATCGATCATACTATTCCCGTTCGGGTATATTTATATTCAAAAACGAGTTGCTATACCTGATCGGGTATGGTTTCGTTTTCTCGAACAACAGTATACCCGATGGGGAGTTATTGTGAGCACTCCACTAATTGATTTTGTTAAAGAGCGTCGTCGAACTCTTGGTTTGACTCAAAAGGAATTGGCAGACCGTGCAGGGGTCGGCCTTCGTTTTGTTCGTGATCTCGAACAGGGCAAATCTTCTCTAAGGCTGGATAAGGTTGATCAGGTGCTCGCCTTGTTTGGAAAGCGAATGGCACCGACGGCGTTTACATTGGAGATCGACGATGAGACGCGCTGAGGTTTTTTTTGAACATCGCCGGGCAGGAATTCTTGAAGAGACGGAGCGAGGCTATCGGTTTTCTTATTTTTCAGCCTATCTCGACCAGCCGGATGCGGTTGCTGTGAGTTTGACGTTGCCGCTTCGAGAAGAGCCGTTTGAAGACAGGCTGTTGTTTCCATTCTTCGATGGGTTGATTCCTGAAGGTTGGCTGCTGGAGATCGCAGAGCAAACATGGAAGCTGAATCCGCGTGACCGGATGGGGCTGTTGCTGGCTTGTTGCCGGGACTGCATTGGCGCGGTCAGTATTCATCGAGCGGAGGAGGCGGACAATGAGTAGTTCTCGATGCATGATCTGTATTGAACCGCTTGCAGAGCATGAAGCGAACTATCATCGCTCTTGTTGCCGAAGGTTATTTCGTGCAGATCAGCCCCCGGCACTGCCGTATACGCAGCAGGAGGTTGAGAAACTGGCCGAACAGATTGTCCGGTCTCACGTTGCTGTTCCGGGTGTTCAGCCCAAGCTGTCTTTACATTTGGAGCGGGACGGCGGCGGAAAGGGCGGGCGGCTGACGCTGGTTGGGATGGAGGGTGATTATATTCTGAAGCCGCCGGTCGCGCGTTATCCTGAGATGCCGGAGCTTGAGCACCTGACGTTGTGTATGGCGAGGCTTTTTGGAATTGAAACGGCCGACTGCGGACTGATTGAGATGGAAGGCGGGCAGCGTGCCTTTATTACCCGGCGCATGGATCGCATTGAATCGGGCAAACTGCATATGGAGGATCTGTGCCAAATAACGGAGCGGCTTACGGAGCAGAAATATCGCGGCTCACTTGAGCAGGCGGGGCATGCGATCATTCGCCATGCGACCAACCCGCTGTTTGATGCCCTGCGTTTTTTCGATTTGACTCTGTTTTGCTTCCTAACCGGAAATGCGGATATGCATTTGAAAAACTTTTCACTGCTGCGTTTGCCGAACGGGGAACTCCAGCTTTCACCCGCTTATGATTTGCTGCCCACGGCTCTTCTTTTACCCGAAGATACGGAAGAAACCGCGCTGACCCTGAATGGTAAAAGGCGACGTTTGAGAGTTTCTGATTTTCGAGCGCTCGGCTCGTCGTTACGGCTTACGCACCGACAGGTTGATAACAGCTTTTCTCGATTTATGGAGAATCTAAATGCCGCATTGGCATTGATCGAAAAGGGGGGTTGTTCCGAACAGGTCAAACAGGGTTATCAAGATCTGTTGACACAACGCGCCGACCGATTGTTTTCCCCGGAGTGAGGGATTACGCTTCGACGGAGAAGCGCTAGACGGTTTCGGAAGAGAAGGTTTTTCCGGGGCGGCGGTTGTTCGGGGAGGGTCAGGTTGAGTTGGTACAGCAGAAGCTGCAGGTCTTTTTCCGGCCGGGTGTAGCGCGGCAGGATGAGGTTGCGCCCGTCGGGGGGCAGCCGGTGCACGTCGATCCTCTGCATGGCGTTGAACTTTTCGAGGATGACCCGGGGCGTCAGTCCGGGCGCGTTGGTTTTGGCCCGCTGTTTGAGGGTACCCTGCAGGCAGCAACTCAAAAATGAGGCGAAGAGCTATACTTCGATCCGCGAACACGCAACCGGACAGATCCTGTTCATGGGCCGCATCTGCGATCCGTCGTAACTCCGCCGGAAAGCGGGTTTGGCCGCCACAAGGCTGAAACGGGCCGCCCGCCGCCGCCCTCGAAAAGACATGTTCGGCGCACGGCTGAGCGGCTGCAAACCCGCCGGTCCGGCGCCGCATCGTCCGGGGGGCGAACCGGCTGCCGGGGGTTTGCTGCGGCAGCCGATCCGCAGACAATGCGGCACCGAACCGGGTGGAAAACGATTTTTGGTTATTCAAACGAGCGCTGCGCGATGCGGGCGCCGTTGGGCTGTATTTTATTCGCTGTCAGAAAGATCGCCAGATTGCGTTTAACGGTACGCTCGCCTTCCGAGCGGAACAGGCGCCCCACCAGCGGGATGGAACCGAGCACCGGCACGCGGTCACTGAACGTTTCTGTTTTTTCATTAATCAACCCGCCCATGCCGATGGTGCTGCCGTCCTGAATGACCACGTGTGTGTTCATTTGACGCTGACGGAAAATCGGCAGACGGGCCTGGATCGGATCGTGCTCATAACTCATACCGATCCGAAACTGATAGTAGCTGTAAGCGGAATCCGCCGGCGCAACCTGATAGTTGCGCCAGCCGAGCAATTCGGTAATCACCGGGGTCAGCTCCATCTGGATCAGGTTGTCTTTGGCGATTTCAGGTTCCACGCGCAGTTCCACGCCCATCAGTGTTTCTTTAAAATCTTCATAGCCGATATGGACGATGGTCCCTTCACTTCCGTTGACTTCGAATTCTTCGGGAAAATAATGGTTCTGCCCGACCTGAATGATTGCCTCTTCGCCAGCCTGGGTCACAATACGCGGTGAAGAGAGTACATCGACTCCGGCGGTTTGATCGAGCGCACGGATGAGCACATCGATCGTCGGGCCGACATCACCGGTCACACGCAGGGAACCGGAGCCTGTACTGAACTGATCGGCGAGCCGGATTGCGGACCAGTCGCCGGCAGCGCGGCGTTCACCGCGGCCGAATGTTTCCGGCTGTGAAAACACGGTGCCGCTTTCGCGCAGTGCACCGGAAAACAGCGTCTCGCCATCCTGAATACGCCAGTCGTCGGCCAGTTCGATCGGGTCGCCGTCGGTGACATCCGACCATTCAAAACCGAGCTCCTCCAGGGCTCCCTCGGAAAATTCGACAAAACGGGCTATGATTTCGATCTGATCGGTATCGCCGTTCTGCGAAGCTTCGAGGGCCGCTATAATGGATTCGAACTTCCGGATGTTATCCGGTGTATTCAGAATCAGCACGCGCTTGAGCACGGGGCGGTAAACAGCCTGCGCGCCTTCAGGGAAGTCCACGGACGGGAACAGACTGCGCACATCGATGCGCGTTTCAGCGTCTGCGAGCCCCATGCTTTCAAGGGCGTCGGGGGTGAGTGTGTAGTCCCGCAGAATCATGCCGTTCCACGCACCGGTGACGGCGTCCAGCGCACTTTTTTCGGCACCGCGGTGGATCTCGGCTCCGAGTGCCGGGGTCGCTGCACTCCGGCGGACAGCGGGAGCCTCAGGCGCGGCGGTTTCGTGCGGTGCGGCGGCCGGAGTCGCTGCATTCAGCTCGGCGATGATTTCCTGCACACTCGAGGTTTGCGCTGTGCAGAGTCCGGCCAGCGCAGCGGCGGTTGAAATGGCAATCCATTTATTCATGATCATTCTCCTCTTTTAAAACGGGGTTAGGGGTTAACGGCCAGATCGGCGGCGCGGCGGCCGGTGACATCGACCTGTGTGGCGGACACAAAGATCATCAGATTGCGTTTGATGCTGCGCTCCCCTTCGGACCGAAAGAGGCGGCCGAGCAGCGGGATGGAGCCGAGCACAGGCACCTTGTCCTTGTAGGTTTCGAGCTTGTCGTAAATCAGGCCGCCGAGGCCGACCGTGCTGCCGTCGGCGACGGTCATGCTGGTGTCGATTTTCCGCACACGCAGGATGGGCAGCGAGCCTTTCAGCTGCGGAACCGGCAGGCCGGCTTCCTCGTGAGTGAGCCGGCGGTCCTGTTGATAATAAGCCGGCGTGGTGTTGTTCAGCCTTGTATCATCGGCCTCAAGGTCAATATAAGGAGGAATATAGGTGTTGGGATCTTCCCCGCCGAGTGTTGCACTGAATTTGTTCCAGGCATCGTTCACCGCACCGGGAATATTGGGGATGGGGTAACGTCCTCTAACGGTCATCTGAGATGAATCCCGGCCGCCCCAGATCAGCATGTTGGCATTGTCGGGGGTCACTTCATAATCGTCGTAGCCGACCAGATCAATCACCTCCGGCTTCAGTTCCAGATGGATACGGCCCTCTTTTGTGCGTTCCGGGGTTACCTCCAGATGCACGCCGACGTTGATTTTTTCCCAGTCTTCGTATTCGACAAACACACTGGTGTTTTCCGAAGACGCTTCGAAGGAGGTCGGCATGACCTCGCGGTCGCCGACCCAGATTTCGGCTTTTTTGCCGTCCCGGGTTGTGATGCGCGGTGCGGAGAGCAGGTCGGCTCCGCCGGACTGCTCCAGTGCACGGATGGCCAGATCGAGCGGCAACCATCCGTCTTTGGTCAGGGCCATGGTTCCGGCGGCACCGGCATTGAACGCGGAAGCGGCCGAGCGCAGGGTGCTGTCCAGCGTCTGAGCGGTCAAATCGGCGGCCCAATCCTCCTGCATGATCCAGTCGGAATTAAAGGTCCAGTCAAAGCCCAGCTCGTTCAGCGTGCGTTGTTCCACTTCGACGAAACGGGTTTCGATTTCAATCTGGCGGTAATCGGGTTGCCCGCCGAGCAGTCCCAGCATCTCTTCGATGGCCCGCAGGTTTGCCGGCGTCTGTTGTACAATCAGGCGCCCGAATTTCGGGCGGTAGAATGCGGAGGTGCCTTCCGGGAAGCGGATGCCCATGAAAAAGCTGCTCACATCGAGTACGGCTCCGCCGGGGTCGGCTTCGAGCATCATCTCTTTGCCTGTTTTTTCGTTGATGACATAGGTGCGCATTTCGATCAGCGTCTGGGGATCCCATTCGGGGCCGACGGCATCGAGCATGGCTTCGCGACGGACCGTTCGGGCGGCCGGCGGTTGAAAGGCGGAGACGATTCCGTGGCCGGTATTGCGGACTTCATCCGCAACATAGCCGGCGGTATCCCTGACCGCCTCAACGGTTTCTTTCGGCAGGCTGCGAACGGCATCCACCGAGCGTTCCAGCACGACGTCACTCTCGTCCGGCAGTCCGGTGGGGGAGGTGATGACGACCTCTGTGCGGGCGCTTCCTGCGGCCAGAATCCCCGCGGCAATGAGTCCAATCCGGTATTTTTTCATCCTCTGCTCCTTACTTTCTGCGTCCGTTTTATAAAGACGGCTGCTCCTGGTTCGACCGGCTTCGGTTCGGCAAACCGGGCCGGAGTTTATTCTGTTGACTCTCAATCAATGGTAATCCGGTAGTAAACGGCCGGAGCGTTTGTGTTCACGGTATCGACAAACGACCCGCTTTCAAGGCCTTCCGCGCCTTTCAGGGGCCGGAAGGGCTGTGTCAAATCAAACGTGTACCACACGGTATAGGTTCGACCCGGCGCGGCCGTCCAGCGGATGATGCGTCCGGCACCGGTGGAAGCCGAGAAGACGGATGCGGCGTCCAGCGGATCGGTTCCGGCGATAATTTCCTCATCATAGCCCATGCCGTCGCGGTCTTCATCCAGCGGCTCGCTCAGCAGAACGCTTTCGACGCTGTTGGTCACCACGAAGACCACATCCACGGGGTTGGTTGCGGCGGTATATGCGATTTGCAGCTGCGTGGTGTTGGTGACACTGTTGGGCCCGCCGGACGTAAAACCGGTTGCATCGCCGCTGAGAGTAACGGTTTTTGTTCCGTCCACCGGAATGGTTCCGGCTGCGGGATGATAGGTGATAATCGGGGTGTTGGTGGCGCTCAACGTGAGCGCCCGGCCGGCAATGGACGAGACATAATTGGTTCGGGTAGATCCGTACTGATTGGTCGTAATGATTTCATCCTGATTCAGAACCAGTGTGCCGGTCTTACGGCGAGCCGTTCCGGAACGAATCCCGAACCGGGTCAGCGGCCAGCGTGACCCGTTTACATCCCGGTAAACAAAGCGGATGTCGCCGTCTGCAAAGAGAACAACCTGAAATGCGAGGTTGGTTCCCGGAACCAATCCTGCCTGTTCAACATTTTCCCAGCTGACAACCAGCCGGTCGGAGGTGCTCCAGTACCGCACGGACGATCCGGCATCCAGACTCAGATCGCCCCGATACGGAGCGATGAAGTTCTGCGGAACATCCGCCCTGTCCGTCGAAAAATCGAGGCCGGCGCTGATGCGCCCGGCAGTTCCCAGGGACAGTCCCCCGTTCACGCCTGCAGAAAACCGGGTATAGATTTTCCCGTAGAAGGGAAAACTGAACCCGATCGGGAGCAGCGCACTGTAGCCTTCATTGGACGCGGTAATAAAGGGGTTGTCATGCGGATTGAGCATGGAAATGGCTGTTCCTTTGAGTGAAAGATCCTCCCAGAGAGCATGGGCACCGGTCTGAATTGTCCGGCTGTATCCGACGGCGTCCGCCCCGGTGTCGGTGATAACAAAATTCAGCGCGGCGGTGCCGGTGTTGGTCAACGTCAGCGCACGGGTGGCTGTGGTGCCGGCCTCGGCGCTAAAATACAGGCTGGAGGAGACGCCCAGCACCGGCACAGCCGTTTCGACCGAGGCGGTTACGGTGACGTTGGTGGCCCCTGCGGGTCCCCAGTCAAACAGGGCGGTAAAACGATTCGTCGTTCCGGCAGACTGCCCTGTTCCATCGGCGGTGAAGGTGATCGGGGTGACACCGAAGGGGAGGACAGTTCCCGATGCAGGCGCATAATGAACCCAGCGGTTTTCGGTCGGCGCGATTTCCAGCGCAGTGCCTGTTGCCGGCAGAGCGGCGGCGTTGGTGAACTGTGTGCCGCTGTTTTGAATACCGATCGCCGCTTCGTCGATCTGGCTTCCGTTGATATTCAGATAGCTGAACTTTATGCGCCCGTCGGCAAACAGCTCGGTCTGAAACTGCAGGTTTGTTCCGGGGCTCAGCGTGCCCAGCGTAACACCTTCGTGGATGACCACCAGGCGTTCAGGATGGGTACGGTGCATATACCGAACCGGGCTTTCGTCCGGGATGATGAGCTGTTTGTGACGGAAGGGGGCGATCAGCGGACGGGTTCCAAGCGGCAGGTCGCCGGTGGACCCGTCTGAAACCTCCAGATTATCCGTACGATCGGAGGCGCTCAGGATGATGGCTCCGTTGGAGTCGATGTAGAATCGTGTGTAATCCGTTCCGTAGAAAGGAAAAGCAAAGCCGATCGCGGCGGTATCGCTCTGCCCGAATCCGTCTGCATTCAGATAGGGATTGGCCGGATTCGGGTCATTCAGCGGCAGATCGGTGCCGCCGGTCAGCGCATCCGAAGGAACGGCTGCGCCATCGACACGGTAACGGGTATCCCAGGCGGCATTGTCGGTAATCGTAAAATTCAGATCGGCATTTCCGTTATTGGAAACAACCAGTGCGGTCTGACGGCGCAATCCCCCGGCGGTGACAATCGAAACCGTATCGGTGAAGAGCACCGGCACCGGATGACTGACCACATCGATATCAAGCGTGTTCACCCAGGAGGATCCATCGGCGGAGTTGCTGGCGGTCAGCGTATAGGTGCCCTCGGGTGTGGACAGGTCGATATCGACCTGATAGGTGGTTGTCGTGGAATCGCCCACCTGCATCACGGCATAGTCGGCCGCGTTGCTGACCGCCGAGATCGTGAAGGACGGGCCGCCGGAAAGCGTATGGACGATATTGCTGACGGCAATCGCCCCGTTGTTGGTGCTGACAAGGGTGATGCGCAGCTCTTCGCCCGGTTCATACTGTCCGGGGAGCTGATTGATTCCGCCGGCTTCGGCAATCACAGCCTGAGCGGCCAACGGTTCGATTTTCGGGCCGACATCAAACTGCACGGGGAAGTTCGTCGGATCAGGAAGACTTGTGTTGTTGAGATAGCTTACGGAAATCGTATCGAAATACTGCCCCTGCCCGGCGGTCAGCGCGGCGTCGGCGGTGACCGTAATGCCGGTTGAGGCTCCCGCCGCGAGCGTCAGCGTTCCGGAGGGAACGGAGAGCCACGGCTCGTTCGCCGAGACCTGATAGGACAGTGCCCAGACCGCGTTGTTGGAGACGGTCAGAACCGCCGTGTCACTGCCGGTCAGGCCGGCAGAAAACTCGGTTTTGTCCATACCGGCTGCGACTGTTGATATAACCGCAACATCAATCGCGGTGACATTGGTATTCACGGAACCGTCCGTACCCGTGCCGGTCATTTCCAATGTAAAGGCCTCCGTATACACGCCGACCGGTGCGTTTGAGCTGACTGTTACGCTGAAAAAATTGGTCACCAGGCCGTTTTCGGCGATGAGCGGTGTCGCCACCGGCGCGGTGTTGACGGTAAAGAGCGGGTCATTGGCCGTCAGCGTGGCGGTTACATTGGTGGCGTCAAATCCATTGTTCTGAATACCCAGCGCAAGATTGGTTGCCACCTGCGGTTCCAACTGAAATCCGCCGGGTGCCACATTGCTATAATTTAAATCGGCCGGACCGGCCAGCTGGATGGAGGTGGTCACGGTAATATTGTCGTAAAAGATGTCGACCGTTTCTGCACCGAGGCCGGATCCGCCCAGGCGCAGGGCATCGAAGGTGGTGCTGCTCAAAACGGTATTGCCGGTTGAGGTTTCATCCACCGCGGTACCGTCGATCTGGAGGGAGAACTCAATGAACCCGCCGGACACAACGGTTGCGGTGAAGACCAGATTGTGATCTGTCGTACCGCTGTCAATCGTCTGGTATTTTCCTTCATTGGTGGCATCGGTATGAGAAAACTTGGAGTTGTTTCCGGACGGACCGCCGGCGCCGAGATTGAGCGATGCAGCAACATAATCACCGAGACCCGTCTGCGTGCTGTCATTAACAAACCCGAAAAACATCGAGTTGTTGGCATCAGGCGGCGTGGAATTGAATCGATAATCGAGAGAGACCCGGATGTAGTCATTCACACCGAGCGTGATTTCTTCAGAAAAGAGTTTTTCGATGTACGCGTTGTTCCCGGAAGCCCCCGAAAGCCGCAGCGCATTGCCCGCGCCGATGCCCGCATCGCTTTCGACCGTCAAAGAAGCTCCGAGGGCCCCGTTAATCCATCCGTTGGTGGTCCCGTCCGTAAAATCCGCCTGAACAAGAGTTGAATCGGCGAACAGGTTCAAACCGAACAACAGGACTAAAAGTGCCGAAAAATAATTTTTCATAACGTCCGAGGCTCCTTTATTTCCGCTCCAAAAGCAAATTGTCTGACCTGGAACAATATCCGAAAAAACCCCCTGTCCTTTCAGGGCCTTCTGTTGAAGGCTTTGCGATCTTTGCGCAGCAAACAATCGATATGCATCTGCAGGACGATATTTCCAAAACCGCTTGTAAAAGGACGCAACGATTTTTCATTGAAACGCCGTCCCATCCGCTTGCGGTTTTGGCTCCCGGGCTGTGCCTTGCATGCAGACTGGCGACTCCGCTTGCCTGGAATAGAAACGTTATACAAACGTTTATGCGGTGAACTGTTTGCCGCTTTAACCGTCAAAGAGATCAGGCGGATTGATGGTTTTGACAGGTCGGCGTTTTGCAAAACTGAATATTGTTCCATTCCGTCCGGTTTGCTTTCTCCGCTTCTATTCGGGACCATCGGCGTATACAAGCGGTTTGCTCTCGACTGCAACCGCTCAATCTCAAAAACCAAAGGACAAAACTTGAACCTTTTCGGATCTATACTGTTGGTACTGACGCTGGCGTTCGGCAGCCGGGCACAGACAACGCTTTTTCAGGAGGACTTTTCAGACGGAGACAC
>CAZITJ010000048.1:1905-3229 GCA_964542135.1 uncultured Verrucomicrobiota bacterium | reverse complement strand
TCGGCAGCCGGGCACAGACAACGCTTTTTCAGGAGGACTTTTCAGACGGAGACACGGACGGGTGGACGCTGAGCGGCGGCAGCCTGACGATCACCAACGATGCCGCGCTCGGCGGCGGCAACGCCATGCAGATTGATACCACGTCAAAGAACCGGTGGGCGGAACATGCCTTCGTCCAGAACGTTACACTGAATGCGGATGATTCGATTTCCGTTACGCTGGACTACCGTTTTGCCGGAGCCATCCCTGCCCAAAATCAGGCGCTGGATATTCGATTTGTTAATTCTGCAAGCGGCGACTATATGGCGGTCGGCATCAACCCGGCTGCGAATGACGGAAATACCTCCATCTGGAAACGCTCCGGCGACACCAATGAAGGAAAGTTTGATGCATTTATTCACGACGCAACACCCGAAACCATCACCTTTTCCATCACACACGTTCTGAACGGAACCACGCCGGAAGCACAGTTTAATGCATCATGGACCGGTGATCCGGCCGGACCCTTCTCCGGCGGCAAAACCTCTGCAGTAACCAATCCGGCCGTCGAGTTCCATTTCGACACCGTGGCCATCGGATTTGTCGGAACCACTCAGGAAGATTTCCTGATCGACAATATCACCGTTTCAACGACCGCCGACCTGACCGAATCGCCGACACTGATTCTCGATGAAAGCACGCAAAGCTTTTCGATTGCTCCGGGCACCACGCAGGATCTGCCTTTACTGATCCGCAATACCGGATTCGATGCCACCAACATTACCGTTTCACTGAGCACAACCAGCAGCTGGTTCAGCGTACTGACTGCACCGGCCGACACATCAGTCCTTGCCGGCAGCGGCGGTCAAATGACCAACACCTTCAGCGTAGCCGTCGCCACCAACGCACCCACCGGCGATTATCCCGATATTTTGTCGATAGAAATGGTTTCAGAAAGTCTGGAGGGAACGGTTGTTACGTCCACAGCTCCGGTCAGCCTGAGCATTCTATCCACGAACGGGCCGACGCAGTATGTTTCACCCAACAGCTCCGACATCTCCATTGCCGGGACCTGGTTTATCAACCGCGAAACCGACAGCGTCTGGTTCCAGCGCCACACGGACGATGTCCTGGCACTCACCTATAATGAAGGCGGATTCAACGATCTGAAAGCGCGCACGGACACGGGCATCCGCCTGCTGTTTAAAACCGACAGCGATGAAATCAAGCTCTCCTTCCGCATGCTCGATTTCAACAACCGCAGCGCAGGCTACGGTATTTATGAAAACGGCACATTGATTGAGCAATACGACTTCGCCAATGACCCCAACACACCGGAGAACGT
>CAZITJ010000048.1:0-1805 GCA_964542135.1 uncultured Verrucomicrobiota bacterium | reverse complement strand
TCGCAGCCGGTCGCCGACATGCTCGCGGAGGTGCCGCAGGCCGATGTCATCACCCTGCTCATCGGCTATAACGACTGGAACAGCGGCGATACGACCGGCGAGTATGAAACCAATCTGAACACGTTCGTTTCCACCGCCCGCAGCAACCAGCCGAACGCCGACATCTTCTGCATAACGCCGACCTACACCAGCAACACCAACCTGCCCTCTATCGAAGGCTTCCGCACCGTGGTGTCCAACCTCGTTGTCAACATGCAGGCAGGCGGCGATTCAAACATTTACCTGATTCAGGGCGAAACCATCATCACCAACGCCGACCAGCTGGTTGATGCGGTTCACCTTGACCCGAACGGGGCCACTGACATGGCCAACGGCCTATTCGAAATCATGGATCCGATTGTCAATGCGCCGGCCGACGGCATCACCCATGCGCACGACGACCCGCGCTTCGACTACGACGGGGTTCTGTTCCCGAAACACACGACTGACTACGTGCAGCTTAACCGCTTTTCCGATCCCATCCTGGCTGCCGCAAACGGCTTCAATGTGGACCGCGCCATCGTCCCCTCCTGCGTCGTCATCCGCTTCACCACCGCCAGCCCGACCATCACCGCACATTTCACCACCCTGCCGACGGACAAAGCGCTCAAGATGCCGCAATATGCCGTGTACCGCAACGGCACAACCGACATCACCGACTACGAGCAATTCAAATTCGACGGGGATGTGACCAACCCGGTCTTTACCGTCACCTCGGAAAGCCCCGGCACCAACGTCATGTACGAAATTCTGCTGCCGAGCATGAATGCCACTGCATTTAAAGGACTGACACTCGACACCGGCTACGACCTCGTCACCAATGCGCCGTACGAGCGCCCGGTGCATGTGGCCATTGGCGATTCCATCACCATGAACGCCGGACACCAGAGCAAGAGCTACGAAACCTACACCTGGAAATTTGCCCGGTCCCGCGGCATGGAAGTGTATAACATCGCCGTCGGCGGCGCGGTCACCGCGCCGGACTGGGGCGCCATGTTCCCGTCGCTCGACCCGCAGTTCATCACCGTGCTCTTCGGCATCAACGACTGGAACACGGCCAATGACCTGACCATTTTCCGCGATAAATATATGGAACTGCTCGACAACATCCGCGCCGACCATCCCGACACCCCGCTGTTCTGTATCACGCTGGTGGCAATCAACGACAACGTCAACCCGGTCGGGGACAACGGCGTGACCGTCAATGCCTTCCGCCGCGAAATCATCGATATGGTCAACGAGCGCCGCACGGCAGGCGACAGCAATATCTACCTGATTGCCGGGCACAGCATGACCGAGTCTGACGACCTGCTCGACTCGTTCCATTTTGACCGCCCCGGCACCACAAAGTTTGCCACCAACCTTAATGCGGCGATTGACGAGGTTCTCGTCAACAGCAACTACACCGGCGTGACGGCCATTCCGACCAACACGCTGTCCGATTGGGCCGCCCGTCACGGTCTCAACGCCGCCGTGACCAACTATCTGAACGATGCAGACCGCGACGGACAGGACAATCTGGTTGAATTCGCGCTGGGCGGCAACCCGACCAACGGGCTGCGCGCCGCCGCGCAGGAATTCAAAACCGGCGGCGGGATCCGGTATGTCTACCGGCGGCGCAGCAACGCGAATGCACTCGGTCTGACATACACGCCGCAGTTCAGCAGCAATCTGACCGCTGCCGGATGGAGTACCAACAAAATCACCGAAACCGGTTCCGGCGCGATTGATTCGGAGTTTGAATCGGTCACCAACCGGATTGATGC
>CAZITJ010000047.1:4416-14484 GCA_964542135.1 uncultured Verrucomicrobiota bacterium | reverse complement strand
AATCGCGGGCGGTCGCCCGCATGCTCAAAGGCCGTCAGCAGAAAGAGCCCTGCGGCACCCAATGCGAGCGCGGTGAGGTAGAAGCCCCAGTGTCCGACCTGCTGACGGAAAATGAAAAGCCCTCCCAGAACAGCGACGGCGTTGTTGACGGTTTGGGAGATGGGGGTAAAACGCGAAGCGTTTTTTCGCTGCAAACCGATCTGCAGGCAGTAATCGGCAAACACGTTGGCCGGTCCGGCCAGCAGGATGGCAGCGATCAGCATGGCCATGTTGCGATCCCAGCCCCAATGGGTCAGTAAAGCAAACAGCGAGGTGGCGCTTTGCATAAAAACAGCGGCCAGACCATAGAAGGTTCCGGAAATAAACGCATACAGGGTCGGCCGCCGGCTGACCTGCGTGGAAAGCAGCGCGGAGAGCCCGCCGAAAAAAGAAACAAAAATAAACAGGCGCAGCAGCGTAGATCCTTCCGCCACACCGGCCTGTACATTGGACACATCGCCCAGTGCGATGAACACCGGCATCAGGACCAGCAGGCCGATCCCGATCCATGCTCCGGGGTGCAGCCGTTCGTGAAGCATATGGTGCGAGACAAAAACCAGGACAATAAATCCGAATCCGTACAGCGGCTGCACCACGGCCACGCCGGCGAGATCCAGCGCAATAAAATAAGGAACCAGCCCGACACAGCCGACAAGGAAGCCCGCCACCCAGCGGCGGTCGGAGAGCATCAGCTTGAACGAGGTCCACCACGTGTGGAACGACAGCTTCGGAATCCGGTTCAGAGCTGACTTCTGAAGGAGGGGCGAAAGATTGAACAGACTCATCGCGAGCATCGCCAGCAGAATTCCTGTAATTTTTCCCAGCATCATGTTTTTTTACACGGCTCAGGTTATCCGGTCGAGTGTGCGGTACTGAATGGCTTCAGCAATGTGTTCCGCTTCGATCTGTCCGTTGCCGGCCAGATCGGCAATGGTTCGGGCAACTTTCAGGATTCGGTCATAGGCGCGGGCGCTGAAATTCATCTGTCCCACTGCGGTCTTCAACAGCTGTGCGGCTTCGCCGGAGGGTTGACAGTATGTGCGAGCCTGTTTGGGCTGCATATCTGCGTTGCAGTGAACCTGCCGGTCTTCAGTATAGCGTTTCTGCTGAATGGTCCGTGCGGCGACCACGCGCCGGCGGACAGCGGCAGAGGGTTCGCCCTTCCGGAGGCCGGAGAGTTTTTCATAATCGACGGCCGGGACTTCGATTTGTATGTCAATGCGGTCGAGCAGCGGACCGGAAATTTTATTCTGATAGTTCTGGATCTGGCGCGGGGTGGATGTGGAGCGGGGGTCGTCGGGAAAATAGCCGTCGGGTGTCGGGTTCATGGCGGCGACGAGCATGAAGCGACAGGGAAAGGTCACGCTGGCCGCCGCGCGCGAAATCGTCACCGTTCCGTCTTCGAGCGGCTGGCGCAGCACTTCGAGCGCGTTGCGATGAAACTCCGGCAGTTCGTCGAGAAACAGCACGCCGTTATGCGCAAGACTCACTGCGCCGGGAAGGGGATGCGTCCCACCGCCGAGCAGGCCGGCGTCCGACACGGTGTGGTGCGGCGCGTGGAACGGACGCGTTGCCACCAGTGATTCGTGCGAGGCCAGCTTGCCTGCAATACTGTGAATTTTGGTCGTTTCCAATGCCTCCTCCAAACTCATCGGCGGCAGGATGGACGGAATCCGCTTGGCCAGCATCGTCTTTCCTGTGCCCGGCGAGCCGATCATCAGAATGTTGTGTCCGCCCGCGACGGCAACTTCGATAGCGCGTTTGGCATACTCCTGGCCCTTCACATCCTCAAAATCGGCGAGGTAGCGGTTATGCTCGCGGAAGGTGGCGTCCAGATCGGCCTCGTGCGGTTTGAGCGTCAGTTCCAGATTCAGGAAATCTGCCGCCTCGCGCAGATTTTTTACCGCGAAGACCTTGATGCCGTCCACAACGGCGGCCTCTTCGGCATTCTCCGCCGGAACGATGATGGCCTTGCGGCCCGCGTCGCGCGCCGCCAGCGTGATCGGCAGAACGCCGCGCACCTTGCGCACTGCACCGGAGAGCGCCAGCTCGCCGATGATGCAGGCGCGCTCCAGCAGATCGGGTTTAATGTCGTTTTCGGCGGCCAGCATGCCCAGCGCAATCGGCAGGTCAAAGCTGGGGCCTTCCTTCTTGATATCGGCGGGGGCGAGATTAATCGTCACGCGCCCCTGCGGCGGCGTGAAGCCCGAGTTGAGCAGAGCGGTGATCACGCGGTGTTCGCTTTCCTTCACCGCCGCGTCCGGCAGGCCGACAATCAGCGTCTTCGGGTCACCGTGCCCGCTGTTCACCTCGATCTCCACGGTATAGGCATCCACTCCGTACACAGCGCCCGAAAAAACCTTGGCCAGCATAAGCGATTACTCCTGCGGAAGTTAAGACCTGCATCTTGCCGTTCATAAAAATCCCTCGCAAGAAAAGCTTTCCAATGTTTGGAGGAAATTTTTCCAGACATTGGAATCACAATAAAGTGACAGGCACATTCTTGCCTGGGTCAGGCAGGTGCGATCGGTGCAGAGTAAAAGTGCGGAGTGCGCCCCTTCCGGTTCCTAAAAGAACCCGCTGTCGGATTTCAGGAGCTGCGAGGGAATTTCGCGGACGAAGCGGGAGGGTTCGTAGTAGATCACGCCGCCGTCGCGTTTGCGGCGCACTTCGGGGCAGCAGAGAAAAAGCCGGTCTTCGGCGCGTGTGGCGGCAACATAAAAGAGACGGCGCTCTTCAGCCTCGCCGCCGATCTGCTCGATGGCCTTGCTGCTGGGAAACAGTTCTTCGTTGAGCCAGAGAATAAAGACCGCTTTCCACTCCAGACCTTTGGCTTGATGCACGGTGCTGAGGCGCAGGCCGTTCTGTGCGGCGGGCGCGGTTTCGGCCTGTGTATCGAGGTTGGTCAGCAGCGCCATTTCGCTCAGGAAGTCCGCACAGGTTTCGAAACGCGCGGTAAAGTCGATGAGGCTGTCGAGGTCTTCCTGCCGGTGGCGGGCGTTTTCGAAGGTTTCGACGAGATACTCGCTGTAAAAGGCTTTGTTGAAGCGGTAGATGAGTTCGCCGGGATCTTCGCTGAGGCCGTCGGCGTCGCACGCGAGGAAAACGGGCTGAATTTCTTTCCAGATTTCTGCGGGCACGGCAGGCAGCATGGAAAGGAGTTGTGTGTGTGCATCTGCCGAGCGGCTTTCGAAGCGTGCGCCGAGTTTTTTCCATATTTTATCGGCGGTCTTCGGTCCGATCTTCGGAAACATTTCGAGCAGGCGTTTGAAGGCCAGCTCGTCGGCGGGGTTTTCGAGCAGGCGCAGGACGGTGCAGGCGTCTTTGATGTGCGCCTGTTCGAAGAAGCGGATGCCGGAGGTGACCTGATAGGGGATGCGTGCGTGGGTCAGCGCCATTTGCAGTTCCATGGCGTGGAAGTGCGAGCGGTAGAGCACGGCGATTTCGTCCGCTGCTATGCCGCTGTGGATCAACTCCTCGATTTTTGAAATGACGTAACGCGCCTGCTCATCGCCGTCGCGCAGCATGGCGAGCACGGGGTCGGCGATGGCGTTGCGCACGGCGTGCAGGGTTTTTTGAAACTGGTGCGGATTGCCTTTGATGCACTCGTTGGCGACATCGAGGATTTCGGGCGTGCTGCGGTAGTTGATTTCCAGCTTATAGGTTTGGGTTTCCGGATAGCGCTCGGGGAAGGAAAGAAAGTTGTGATAATCCGCGCCTCGCCATGAATAGATGCTCTGAAAGTCGTCGCCCACCACCATCAGATTCTTGTGTTTATCCGCCAGCAGGTGCACCCACTCGGCCTGAATGGTGTTGGTGTCCTGATACTCATCCACCAGCACATACTGGAAACGCTCCTGATACTGCTCGCGCACCCGTTCCGAGGTTTGGAAAAGCTTCAGGGCGTAGAGCAGCAGGTCGTCAAAGTCCATGACGTTGAGCTCTTTTTTGCGCTTTACGTAGTGATCATGAAGCTTCAGCACATCGTCAATATGGATCGGCAGCTCGTCGAAGCGGTCATACGCCAGTTCATCGAGCGGCTTCTGTGATCCGGACGCGAGGCCGAAGAGGCTGAGCAGCACCTGCGGCTTGGGAAAATGTTTATCTTTCAGCTCCAGCTCATCGGTACAGGACTTGACCAGCTTCTTGGCATCATCCTGATCGAGAATGGTGTAGTCGGAACCGAAGCCGATCTCATGCGCGTGGCGGCGCAGCAGCCGGTTGGCCAGATGGTGAAAAGTTCCGCCGAGCAGCCCGCTCACCGCGCCGCCGGTCAGCGTCTGCGCGCGGTCGAGCATTTCGCGCGCGGCCTTGTTCGTAAAGGTCAGCAGCAGAATGCGGTTGGGATCCACCCCCTGTTCAATCAGCCATGCCACACGGTAGACCAGCGTGCGGGTCTTGCCCGTTCCGGCGGCGGCGATCACCAGCGACGGACCGTCCGGTGCGGTAACAGCCGCATATTGTTCTTCGTTGAGTTCTGCGCGGAAATCCATCCGTCTTTTCTACCGGAGGGGATTTCAGGAAGCAACGGGTTTCACACCTCAAGCTGCTTCCGGCAGGGTGCGAGCATTCGAAACCCGTCCTGTGTGATCAGCACCGTGTCTTCGATGCGAACGCCGCCGGTTTCACGGTAATAGAGACCGGGTTCTATGGTCACGACATGGCCGGCTCGAAGTTTGCGGTGAACAGACCGCGTGATACGGGGTTCCTCATGGACAGCCAGGCCGACTCCATGCCCGGTTCCATGGATAAAGCCCTGCGGATGCCCGTTTTCTGAAAAGGTTGAAAACCCCTTTTTCTCCATCCATTCCGACCCGATACGATGAACTGTATCTGTGAACACACCAGCACGAAGAGAGCGGAGTTGCGCCGCCTGAGCGGTTTTTACTGCATTGTACTGTCTCCTAAGTTCCGCCGGTGCCGGACCGCGGCATATCGTACGGGTAATATCCCCCCAGTATCCATCGGCTTCAGACTGCGGAAAAATATCAATGACAATGGGAACGCCGGCCTGCAGCGGACCACAGCCTCGTTCATGAGGATCGGCGGATGCCGGACCGCAGGCGACAATCGTATCGGCCGCACGATACCCCGTCTCAGCCAGTCGGGAGATAATTTCCGCACGGACCTGTTCAGATGTCAGCGGAACCCGGTCATTCTGCAGCACGCCGTTCGTATTGATTTGCGACGATGAAATGCGCCGGATGGCTTTTTTCATCGCATCGACCGCGGCGCGCTGCGCCTTGCGGATGCACCTGATTTCCACTTCATTTTTCACTTCACGCTGTCTGCAGACCGCCGGAAGATTTGTTTTCAGCGTATATCCTTTTTCGCGCAGAGCATCCGCTGTGCGGACCGGAAAAGAGGAGGGAACAGACAGGGTGCCGATGGGCAGGAGTTTGCAAATCCAATCGGCCATGCTGTTTGCAGGGTCCGCGCCGATCTGTTCAGGTGTTTTCACGCATATATCAGACCGGGTGACTCGACACATCCGATTGAATTCCATCCGGGAAACAATCAGGATTCCTTTTTTTCCTTTCTGGATAAACAGCGCGTTCTCAGGAGGTTCCGCACCGCAGCAATAACGAATTTCCGCAGCGGTTTGTGTGCTGCTGATAAGTATCGTGGCATTTCTCTTTTTTTCCATTTTTGTAAAGCTCCTGTTTATCGGGTGTTTACGTAAAATGTGTTGTTTTCTAACTGCCGCACCGGAAAGCTGTTGGTCATTATTTTGTGGTTTTTTTTTCTTTTCTCTCTATATCTTGTGTTCTGCTATTTTTTTCTCTCACTTTTTTCTTTCGGCTTGAGGCACAGGGTGCGGCTTCGATAGCTTCCTGCTGTCGCATAAGCGCCAGATACAGAGGTCTTGTTGATAACTTGTTTATAAACACCTCTCTGCTGTTAATTATTTTTTAACATAAACCGGTTTTTATCCTATGCATACAGAAAAAGATACCCTGTGGAAAGAAGCGTGTTCCCACCTGAAAGCCACGCTCCCCGGGGATATTTTCGAAAAATGGATTGCTGTTATACAGTGCAAACAGATCGATGAAAACCGGGCTGTTCTGGCCGTCGGCAATGATTTTTATCAATCCTGGCTGGAAGAACACTATCTGCCGATGATCCGTCAGGCACTGGGTGTTGTTTCCGGCCATGATATGGACATAGAACTGGCGGTTGATTATTCGCTGATTTCTGAAGAGTCCGCGGAAAAAAAGGGAAGCAGCCGGCCTCTTCGCCGCTCACGGGGGAAAAAACAGGCGACCAATCTGAATAAAAATTACACGTTTGACTCCTTTGTGGTGGGACCCTCCAATGAATTTGCCCATGCCGCATCCATCGCTTCCGCACAGTCTCCTTCCCGGGCGTATAATCCGCTTTTTATTCACGGGGATGTGGGCCTGGGAAAAACCCACCTGATGCAGTCTATTGGAAACTTTGTCTGTTCAAAAAATTCACGGGACCGGGTCTGCTACACCACCTGTGAATCCTTTACCAACGAGTATATTGAAGCGCTTCAAACCAAGGCACTGCCTCAATTCCGAAAAAAATACCGCACGGTGGATGTGCTTCTGATCGACGATATTCACTTTCTGGCCGGAAAAGAACGGATGCAGGAGGAGTTTTTTCATACGTTCAACGCGATTTTTGAAAATCACAAACAGATTGTGATGACATCCGACCGGCCGGCCGGGGATCTGTCCGGGCTCGCCCCCCGGCTGGTTTCCCGATTCGAGTGGGGTCTGGTTGTCGAACTGGAAAGTCCGGATATTGAAACCCGCGTGGCTATCCTTCGTAAAAAATGCGAACAGCTGAAGCTGTCCATAGATCAGAATCTTCTTTTTTATATTGCGGAGCGCATCTCCTCCAATATTCGCCGGCTGGAAGGGGCCTTAATCCGGGTCGCGTCCTATGTCTCACTGACCGGCCAGCCGATGGACCGCTCCAAACTGGAATATCTGCTGCGCGATACACTGGACCAGGAACAGAAACTGACCATTGATATTGAAAGCATCCAGAAAGAGGTCGCGGAATATTACGATCTGCGGGTGCGGGATCTGATCGGCCCTAAACGACCTCAGCATATTGCCTGGCCGCGACAGATTGCCATGTATTTGTCGCGCACCATGACGGAACAGTCTTTTCCAACGATCGGAGAGGCCTTCGGTCGCAATCATGCCACGATTGTGCATGCGTGCCGCCGGGTGGAAACCCGGCAAAGTGAAGATATGAAACTTCGCCAGACCCTTACACAGATCCGGCAGCGCGTCAGCCAGTCCGGGCGAAAAAGCAACCAGCGCCTGTAGATGATTTGAGCATATGGCTGTGAATAAACCGTTCATAACATCAATATGTTTCAGATATCATCAGCGCCGCAGATTTTCACCGGATTTATCGACAGAATCATCCACAGGGTTAAGTCGGCGTTCCCCATGTGTTTGTAAAAAAAATAGACTGATTAAACCTGTTGTTTACAGTGGTAATAATAAGAAGATTTATATAAATTGATACCCCTATTGATTCGGAGGACTGTTCATGAAATTTACAATCGAGCGCGATTTTCTTCTGAACGCGTTACAAAAAGTACAATCAATCGTCAGTCAGCGCAGCACTCTTCCTATTTTATCGAACGTTCTTTTGACGGCTCAGGGAGATACCGTTTCGCTGACCACCACAGACATGGAAGTCTGTGTCAAAACCTCTGTCGAAGCCGACGTTTCAGAGGAAGGGGGAACCACGCTGCCGGCCCGCCGGTTCTTCAGCATCTGCCGGGAACTTCCGGTCGGACAGATCGAGATGGAAGTCGATGCCAAAGACGTGGCCACAATCCGCTGCGGACCGGCTTTCTTCAAGCTGGTCGGCCTGCCTCAGGATGAATTTCCGCCGCTTCCTGAATTTGAAGAAAGTGCGGTATATTCCATTGATCAGGCGGTCTTCCGGGACATGCTTCAGAAGGTGATCTATGCGTCTTCAACCGATGAAACCCGATACATTCTGAACGGGGCTCTGCTGAGCTTTAAAGATGAAAAGCTTACAGTGGTTGCTACCGACGGGCGGCGCCTGGCTCTGGTGGAGCAGGAAGTCGAGTTTTCAGAAGAAGCTGAAGACGGCATGGTGGTGCCCACCAAAACACTGAATGAGCTGGTTAAAACCCTCGGGGATGAGGGCATTCTCCGGATTCGGGCCTCGGAAACACAGATCGCGTTTGATTTTGACCAGATTCTGATTCTGTCCAAACTGATTGAGGGAACCTATCCCAATTTCCAGCAGGTGATTCCTGCTCAATGTGAAGAACGGATCGCCATTGATCGGGAAACGCTGCTGACCGCGGTTCGACGTGTGGCTCTGCTGACGGATGACCAGACAGCGTCCGTTCGCCTTACATTCGGAAGGAACAAACTCGAACTGGTCACTGTCAGCACCGAGGTTGGAGAGGCGCGGGAAACCATCCCGGTCAAATACGACGGGAAAGAAATCGCCATTGCCTTTAATCCCGGATTCCTGATGGCTCCGCTTCGTCATCTTGACGCCGACGAAGTGTTTTTTGAGCTCTCCGACGAGCTCAGTCCGGGAGTGATCAAGACCAATGTTCCGTTTCTCTATGTCCTGATGCCGATTCGGGTTTCTTCGTAGGCCTTGCCGCGGATGGACTGCATCGGCGGGCCGGTCCAAGCGGATGGGTCATTCCGTTGGAAGGTGGTTGCCCGACCAGGATTTGAACCTGGACAAACAGATTCAGAGTCTGCTGTGCTACCGTTACACCATCGGGCAGTAAGGGGAGAGAATAAGCCAGAGATCGGTCCGAAGTGCAAGAGGGAATGGACAAAAAGAAATGAAGATACTCTTTCTAACCCTCAAGCTTCCGCACGCGGAGGTGGTGGGCGGAAACCGCATTGTCCACCAGCGGATTCGTTATCTGGCTGAAAAGGGATACGAAGTCGGACTTCTTTCTTTCGTACAGAACGAACACAGGGAACAGATTGATTCCCTGCAGGATCTGCTCATTGAATGTCATACGTTTCCGACACCCCGTCGCTCCATTCCCGTCCGGGTTTTTCACGATTATCTGCTGACCACCCGGCCGGCACAGTTCTGGAAAAATTATTCCACAGACATGCTCAAAGCGGCGGGGCGTGTCGTAGCCGCCGGACGGTATGATGTTGTCATCGCTGAATTTTCCGAGATGGGACAGTATTTGTATCAGAATCCCTATCTGCCGGCGGTTCACAAGATCATCTCCTGTCACCGCTGTGTCACCGCCAGCTATGAAAAATATAAAACGCTGGGGGAGGTGCACTGGCGCAAGCATATAAAAAGCATACCGCAGCTCTGGCATTTACAGAAATATGAATTCAGTATGTATCGCAGTGCTGACCGGATTCTGGTTTTGACGGCTCAGGACCGGTTTACAATGCAGTATTATGCTCAGGATCTTGCCGTGTCTATTGTTCCCTCCGGTGTGGATATTCGTTATCTTCAGGATACACCGCCGGTTCCGCGCGAACCCATTATTCTGATGACCGGATATATGAATGACCCGGCCAATGAAGACGGAGCCGAATGGTTCTTTCACCATGTCTGGCCGCACCTGCGGGAACGCCATTCGGATCTCAGATTTTATATTGTCGGTGCTGCTCCCAGCCGGCGGATCCGGAGGCTCTCCCGCCGGGATTCGCGTGTGATCGTAACCGGTGCGGTCGACGATTTGCGTCCCTATCGCAGTCGCGCCCGGGTTTTTGTTTCTCCTGTGCGCCTCGGTTCCGGAATGCGCACAAAAGTGCTCGAAGCGATGGCCGGCGGCCTGCCGGTGGTTTCCACATCCCTCGGAATGGCAGGCATCGAAGCGCAAACCGGCGTCAACTGTCTGATTGCCGATACCCAGGACATTTTCCTTCAGAGTGTTGAATGGATGTTAACCGATGACCGCTTAAGCCACAGCATAGCCGATGCCGCCCGTGAACTGGTGGAAACCCGGCACACGCTCGAAAGCGGACTGTCCCGTTTTGAGAAAACGGTCCGATCCGTTAC
>CAZITJ010000047.1:3040-4316 GCA_964542135.1 uncultured Verrucomicrobiota bacterium | reverse complement strand
GGCACACGCTCGAAAGCGGACTGTCCCGTTTTGAGAAAACGGTCCGATCCGTTACAGAAGGATAAACCCTGTCGTCTGACGTTTGTCGTACGCCGGGAAAAAATCCGGGAACCGGAAAAAAACTGCTCGCTTTTTTCCAGTGTTTGGAAAAAATGGTTCGTTTGTTTTTGTGCTCATAAAGAACGGAACAATGGATAACGGAGACGTGGATTCTGAACCCCTGCAGAGTCTGTGACGCCGTGATGCCGTTTTTCCCGGGACGTTTCATGGAATTACCGTTTACGCATAAAATTCTGAAAGAGTGGGCCGGATGGAAAGCCTTCCGCGACGGAAAAATTCTGTTTGAGCGGGGAGTGGTGGAAAAGGTGGACTACGACCCTCCGATGATCTCCGGGCAGCTTGCTGTCGGTATTCGGGGGATGCGCTCTAAATTTGAACTGCTGCCGGACGGGCTGGTGGAAAACCACTGTCCCTGTCGGGACAATCAGGAGCGCGGTCTCATCTGTGCACATCTCGTGGCTCTCGGTCTGGAAGCCATCCGGCAGTTCAGTGATCCGCGCCGTGAAGAAAAAAAGAACGGGGAAAAGCGCCGTGCCAAACGTCTCGCAGAGGTCGATGAAGCGCTGTATATCAAGCGGGTGCCCGAAACACATCCGGATGCGGTGCCTGCTGAATTGCGACTGACACTCGAAGAAGGATGGAAAGACGAGGCAGTGGGAGGAAAAATCCCGCTGCGATGTGACGCCGAATACGCCGGCCGCCGCGTTCCGCTTTTTTCGGTTCCGCGCGATTGTCCTCTCGGGTTCTCGCCGCGTGATGAAAACCTGCTCTTTGTGATCGAGGATATTTCCGAAGGTCCGGCCAAAAGCCGTCTGCTGCTCTCCGAAACCGATTTCATCAATATTCTGAATCTCTGTGTAGGCAAGCCGATTCATCAGCAGGCGGATGGAGAGCCGCTGACCGTTTGTGACGACAGCGTAAACACGCGTTTGCGCATACGTCTCGATAAAAAAAACGGTGAACTGAAACTCTCCATTCATACCGGATTTCCGGGTCGCAATGCCCGCCCGCTCTTCTTTATCAGCGCTCGGGAAGGGCGTCTCTTTGCCCGCGGAACCTTCTGGAAAATCGATGAACTGCTGCCGCTGCCGCTGCGCGGAATTTATCATCGCCCTACGCGCATTCCACGGCCGTCCGTTCCGAATTTTATCCGCAATGAACTTCCCACCCTCGAAAAACTGATTCAAATTGAAAGCGATGTAACCTCCGATCTGTT
>CAZITJ010000047.1:0-2940 GCA_964542135.1 uncultured Verrucomicrobiota bacterium | reverse complement strand
TTCCCACCCTCGAAAAACTGATTCAAATTGAAAGCGATGTAACCTCCGATCTGTTCACCCTGCTTCCGGCTCTTCCGCGCTTCCGCCTGGTCGTCAGCGGCTCGCAGGCGTCCCTTTCCGCCAAACTCTACGCGGAATACGGCGATATCGCGCTCATCGCCTGCCGGGACGAAGCCGCCGGCCATTTTTCCATTCCGGACCCCGACGACCTTCTCGGCTATCGCGTCCGCAATGACGCAGCAGAAAAAAAAGCGCTCGAAAAACTGACCGCTGCCGGCATGCGGGGGCATCGCGGGGACCTGCTGTCCGATATTGTCGGCCCGCGCGATGTTCTCAACTTCCTCGGCGGTTCCGTGCCCGGCCTTCGCCGCAGCGGATGGCGCGTCGATTTTGAAGGACGCATCGCGCCCTTCATGGATAAAACCGAAGTAACCGCCCCGTTGATTCATATTCGTGAAGCGCCCAGTGACGGTTTTTTTGATGTCGGCTACGAATATGCTCACAGTCGCGGACAAAGCCTCTCCGAGGTGGATATTCAGCGGGCGCTTAATATGGGCGAAGCCTTTGTCGAAAAAAACGGGCGCACGATTCTGCTCGATACCGATGCCATTGAAACCGCCCGCGAGGTATTCAGCGACTGTGCCGTCGGAGCCGGCGCCGCCGCCGGCACCTTCCGCATGGATGATATCTACGCCGCCTACGTGCAGTCGTCTCTGCATGCACTCGACGGGGTCGATATCGAGGCGCCTTCCGACTGGATGCAGAAAGCCCGCACCCAGAACCGCGACCTTAAAATCGAGCCCGAACCGCTCGGAAAAACGCTGGAAATCACATTGCGCGCCTATCAGAAAGAAGGCGTATACTGGCTCCGTTTTCTGGAAAAAAGCGGCTTCGGCGGCATTCTGGCCGACGAAATGGGCCTGGGGAAAACCATTCAGACCCTCTGCTGGCTGCAGCTGGAACGCCTTCGTGACAAAGCGCGCGGCAAACCGTCTCTGATTATTTGTCCCACCAGTCTCGTCGATAACTGGGCCGAAGAGGCAGAGCGCTTTACACCCGCCCTGCAGGTGCTTAAAATTTACGGTGCCGACCGCCACGACTGCTGGGAAAAAATCCCCCAAAGTGATCTCATCATCACCTCCTACGCGCTGCTGCGACGCGACCTCGATAATTATCTTGAACACGAGTTTTCCGTCGCGGTTCTAGACGAAGCCCAGCACATTAAAAACCGCACCACCCGCAACGCGGTGGCCGCCAAGAAAATCAAAGCCGCTCATAAGCTGGTGCTCACCGGCACCCCGCTGGAAAACAGTGTGGCCGACCTCTGGTCCATTATGGACTTTCTCATGCCGGGCTACCTCAGCAACCACAAGGCCTTTCGCGAACACTACGAACTGCCCATCAGCCGCGGCGGACCCGACGGTGAACTCGCGCAGATTAAACTGCGCCGCAAACTGCATCCGTTTTTAATGCGGCGGCTCAAACGCGATGTGGCCAAGGATCTGCCGGAAAAAATCGAACGGGTTGCACACAGCGCGCTCAGCAAAGATCAGTATCTCGTTTATAAAGAACTGCTCGAAAGCTCCAAACGGAAAATCAGTGATCTGGTCGAAGCCCAGGGCTTCAACCGCTCCCGCATGCAGATCTTCAAAACCCTGCTGCGCCTGCGCCAGACCTGCTGCCATCTCGATCTGCTCAAGCTCCCGGACCTTAAAAGCAACTACCCCTCCGCCAAAATGGACCTCTTCTTCGAGCTGCTCGACGAAGCGCTCGATGCCGGCCATCGCATTCTCGTCTTCAGCCAGTTCACCTCCATGCTCAGCATTCTTCGCAGTGAACTCGACGAACGGAATATCAAATACTGCTACCTCGACGGGGCCACCAAAGAACGCCAGCAAAGGGTCAGAAAATTCAATACCGATCGATCGATCCCGGTCTTCCTGATCAGCCTCAAGGCGGGCGGAAGCGGGCTGAATCTGACCGGGGCCGACATGGTCATCCATTACGATCCGTGGTGGAACCCCGCCGTTGAAGACCAGGCCACCGACCGCGCCCATCGCATCGGCCAGAAAAACACTGTGTACAGCATCAAACTCATCACCCGGGATACCGTAGAGGAAAAGGTTCTCCAGATGCAGCGTCGTAAGAAAAAAGTCATTGATGCCACGCTCGAAAAAGACAGCGCATTCATGCAGACGCTTTCCTGGAGCGATGTGCAGGAACTGCTGTCGATTTAATAAAAAAAGAAAAGAACGCCGAGCTGCTGCTGTATGCACACGAAAAGGGAATCAATTAGTTTGATACAGCGCCTTATTATTGCAACGACTGCAGCGAAGACATTTTCGGCCTCGCTTTCAAACAAGTACCGCGAAACTCGTTTGTCGTTTCAACAAAATGCGGCGCAGCCAGCGCCGCGGATATGCGGAAATCCCTGGAAAAATCATTGCAGCGCCTGAACGTGGACGCCATCGACTTTTTCCACGTGTGGGGATTAAAAAAACTGGAGGAATGGGAGCTTCGTAAAAAACTGGGAGCGGTGGATGAACTGCTGAAGGCCCGTGCTGAAGGACTGGTCAAGCATGTCGTCTTTTCCACCCATATCACCCGCGGAGATGTCGCCAAGGTTTATGATGAAAATCTGTTTGAAGGGGTCACTCTCGGATACAATGCCATTAATTTTCCCTTTCGAGAGCAGGCCGTCCAGGATGCGGGCGCGCGCGGCCTCGGCGTCGTCACCATGAATCCGCTCGCCGGCGGCCTGATTCCCCGGCATGCGAAACGGTTTGACTTTATACGATCCGAAGATGACCCGGATGTTGTTTCCGCGGCACTGCGTTTTATTTTGTCCCATTTAATTCGCCAGGCATGCGTAAACGCCGTTGCCTGTCGAATCACGGTTTCAGGAGACATGTTTTTTTCACAGCATGCACGCAATGCGCT
>CAZITJ010000046.1:0-14606 GCA_964542135.1 uncultured Verrucomicrobiota bacterium | reverse complement strand
GACGGAGGACGGAGGACGGAAGACGGAGGACGGAAGACGGAGGACGGAGGTCGGAGGGCAGGGGACAGTCCGGGCGCTGACTTCTGCTCTCTGATTTCCGAGGTCTGGAGCTTCGTCCGCGCGGCGTAGACGCCGGGTGCGGGGATGAGCTCGTTGAGCGGCTCGATGTTGGCGGTGGGATAGCCGAGGCCGCGGCCGACGCCGCGGCCGGGGACGACGGTGCCGAAGAGGGAGAACGGGCGGCCGAGCAGACGTGCGGCACGGGGGATGTCGCCCGCGAGCACGGCCTTGCGGATGCGGGTGCTCGATATGCGTTCGCCGTCGAGAAGCACGGGCGGAACGGCGGTCGCGGTGATGCCGTGCCCGCTGCAGAATCGTTCCAATACCTGGACGTTTCCGCCGGCGCGGCGGCCGAAGGACCAGTCCTGTCCGCAGACGATGCCGCTGAGGTTCGGACGTGATGTCCACAGATCGCAAAGAAAATCTTCTGCTTCGATGGCCGCGAAGTCGCGGTCGAACGGAATTTCGATGAGTCCCTGCACGCCGAGTGCTTCGATTTTCCGCAGACGGCAGGGTTCGGCGCTGATCAGCGGCGGGGCCTTTTCGGGCACGAGCACTTTTGCCGGGTGGGGGGCGAAGGTGTAGACCCACGCCTCGCCGCTGCGTTCCCGGGCCTGTTCCACTGCGGTGGAAATTACGGCCTGGTGGCCGATATGCACGCCGTCGAAGCAGCCCATGGCAAGGATGATGGGTGCGTTGCTCTGCGGGATCTCTGAAACCTGTTTGACAATCTTCATTATTGAAAGGAGAGCAGATCAGAATAATTTAGGACAGAATAATTTCCGGGGCCATGGCAGGTGTTCTGTACGAATTATTCTGTCCTAAATTATTCTGATTTTATATCTGACCCACGGGAATCAAATTTGCCGCCAGCTCAGCGCGATCCCACTGAAGCACATCCTCAAGTTTCCAGGCACTGGAAAGACTGAAGCGTCCCGATTGGGTGCGCCGCAGCTCGGCGAGACAGGCGCCGCAGCCGAGGCGCTTCCCGAGGTCATGGGCGAGGGTGCGCACATAGGTGCCTTTGGTGCATTGGATTTCAAAGGTCGCGCGCGGCGGGGCAAAGCGCTGCAGGTCAAATTTGTAGACATGGATGAAGCGCGGTTCGCGTTCGATTTTTTGCCCCTTGCGGGCGAGCTTGTAGAGCGGCACCCCGTCCTTTTTAATGGCGGAGACCATGGGCGGAGTCTGCATCTGGTCGCCGACGGCTTTGCGCATTTCGGTGCGGAGCTGTTCTTCGGTGACGGCTGAGGGATCGTTTTCGGCGACGATTTCGCCGTCGGTGTCCTGCGAGTCGGTTTCGACGCCGAGCAGGATTTCGCCTTCGTAGGTTTTATCGCCGCTCATGACTTTTGCCGAGAGCTTGGTGCCGCGTCCGATGAGCAGGGCGACGAGGCCGGTGGCGTTGGGGTCGAGGGTTCCGCCGTGGCCGGTTTTGTTGAGCTGGAAGTGGTTGCGGATTTTGGCGACGAGGTCGTGCGAGGTCCATTCTTTGGGCTTGTCGACCAGTAAAATGCCGTCGGGATCCGGCTGGTGTGGGTTGCGCTTTCTCATATCTATAATCACCTAACCACGAAGGAATGCGGAGAACGCAAAAAAGGGCCGGCGTGGATTAAATGTTGTTCTTTGCGAACCTTGCGTTCTTTCGCGGTTTCACTTTCTGAATCGTATGTTCCTTACTCGGTGTTCTGCGGTTCATCCTCTTCGGGAATGTCGAGTTCGCTTAGAATTTCGAGCACGCGGTCGCCGTTTTCGATGGAGGTGTCCAGTTTGAAGTGAAGGCGCGGGGTGTATTTGATGATGACGTGCCGGCTCATTTTTGCCTGAACGTCTTTGCGGTTCCGGTTGAGGAAGCGAATCATATCTTTGCGTTTGTCTTCGTGGCCGAAAATGGAAATATAGACGGCGGCGTCGCGCAGGTCCGGGGCGGTTTCGACGCGGGTGACGGTGATTGCGCCGGTGTCAAAATCCGTATGGGCGAACAGGCGGGGGATATCGACGGCGATTTCCCGCTTCAGCAGTTCATTGACCCGGATCATGCGTGTACTGCTCATATGGAGGGCTCCTTGATCGTGATCCACGGGAAGGACCGGAAATCCTGATCGAACGTGACAATTTCCGTAATGCCGTGTTCGCGCATTAGAACCGCTGAGTGAAAGTCGTGAAGAATGTTTCCATTGAGCCGGGGGGACTCGGACGAACATTCGGCCAGAAGATCCGTATGCAGTCCCGTCTCTGAAATCAGCAGGCCGTTCGGGGTTTCCAGCAACGCGGTGATGAACGCCCATGCCTCCGGCAGGGTGAGCGGGTTGGGGAAAACGCGCGGATGAGTGGCAACACGGAGGAATTCATAGATGATGTTCCAACTCAGCGCCCACCACTCCGCCTGTCGGGGCAGGTTACGAAGAAACGAGGCGGTCCGGCCGGACTCAGGTGACTCCTGATTTACCGCGTGGAGCAGGATGTTGGTATCAATCAGAAACATGGCATCACTCTTCCATCGCCCGGTAGAGCGCGTTACGGTTGTTGACATCCACCTTGGCCTCACCCATGGGATAGGAAGGCAGTTTCAGTTCCTTTTTCGGGTTTTTTCTGCGTCGTTCCCGGTCGGTCAGATAGGCCTCAACGGCTTCATTCACCACCGCAGACAATTGCTTTCCGTCCTCTTTCGCCGCATATTTGGCCCGTTTGAAAACAGGGTCTTTAAGTACAAGCGTCGTTCTCATCATTCACCTCATATGCCTAATCATACGAAAGAGATGCGCAGATGCAAGTTGTTTTCCGGGGATTGGAAAAGACGGGTCCGGTTTTTCCAATGATTGGAAACGCTGCGGCTTACAGCTTTGCGGCGATTTTTTCGACGGTGTAGGCTTCGATGATGTCGCCTTCTTCGAAGTGGGTGAAATTGTCGGGGCGAATCCCGCATTCCTGGCCTTCGCGGACTTCGGCAGCATCATTCTGAAAGCGTTTGAGGGAGCCGATGGTTCCTTTGTAGAGGACGTCGTCGCCGCGCTTGATGCGAATGCTGGCCCGGGAGGTGATTTTTCCTTCGACGACCATGCAGCCGGCAATTTTATTGCGTTTGCCCATTTCAAAGATGGCGCGGATTTCGGCGCGTCCCAGATAGGTTTCGTGCAGCTCCGGTTCGAGCAGTCCACTCATGGCGGCTTCGACCTCTTCAACCAGTTCATAAATGATGCTGTAGAGGCGGATTTCGACGCCTTCTTTCTTGGCCGCCGATGTGACGCCGTTTTCTTTAGAAACGTGAAAGCCCAGGATAATGGCGTTGGAGGCGCTGGCGAGCATGACATCGTTCGTGGTAATGTTGCCGACATCGCAACCGAGAATATTGAGCTTCACTTTGTCGCTTTTAATACTTTCGAGGGAGTGCCGGAGCGCTTCGATGGAGCCCTGCACATCGCATTTGATGATCAGCGGCAGCTCTTTGATTTCATCCTCGCCGGCCTGGGCAAACAGATCATCGAGCGAGAGTTTGCTGGGGGCAGGCTGCCGGGTGAGCTCGTTTTCCTTGATTTCCGCGAGCATCTCCTCGGACAGCGATTTGGCCTCCTTGTCGGATGCGCAGGCGGTGAACTCATCACCGGCGCCGGGCACGCCGGTCAGACCGAGGCATTTGACCGCATAGGACGGGCCGGCGGTGCGCACTTTTTTGCCCTGATCGTTGATCAGTGCTTTGATGCGGCCCCACTGGGCGCCGCAGAGAACATTGTCGCCGACCTTAAGGGTGCCGTCGCGTACGAGCAGGGTGGCTGTCGGGCCCATGCCGGGCTCCATCTGCGCTTCGATCACAAAGCCGGTGGCGCGTTTGCGGGCATTGGCTTTCAGTTCAAGCATCTCGGCTTCGAGTGTAATGCGTTCGAGGAGTTCGTCGATGCCCTCACCGGTCTGGGCGCTGACCGGGATGCAGCCGATGGTGCCGCCCCAGTCTTCCACCATGATGCTGTGTTCGTTGAGCTGCTGCTTCAGACGGTCGGGGTTGGCGGCGGGCAGATCCATCTTGTTCATGGCAATGATGATGGTGACGCCGGCTGCCTGAGCGTGCTGAATCGCCTCAAGGGTCTGCGGCATGACGCCGTCGTCGGCCGCCACCACCAGCACCGCGATATCGGTGAGGTTCGCTCCGCGGGCCCGCATGGCGGTGAACGCCGCGTGGCCGGGCGTGTCGAGGAACGTGATCTGGTGGTCATCCAGATCGACCGTGTAGGCGCCGATGTGCTGCGTGATGCCGCCGGATTCTCCGGACACGACTTTGGTGTTTCGAATCTGATCCAGCAGCGATGTTTTTCCGTGATCCACGTGGCCCATAAACGTGACGATGGGCGGGCGCGGAGCGATGTCCTCGGGCCGTTCTTTTTCAGTCGGTGCCGCCGGTTTCCGTTTGGCCGGTGCCGCCTGTTTGGGTTTGGGTTTTTCTTTCTTTTTCTGCTCGACGGTAAAGCCGTGTTTTTCGCCGATCTGTTTAGCGACTTTGATGTCGATATCCTGTGTGATCGCCGCAAAAATATTCATTTTCATCAGCTCGGCGATGAGCTGATTGGGTTTCATTCCCATTTTTTCGGCCAGATCCTTGACGGCAATCTGAGGCTTGGGAAACAAGAGGACGGACGCATCGCCGGCGTCCTCTTCGTCCGGAGCGGTGCCGGCCGGTTCGTCCGCGGCGTCCTTTTCGGGCGCGGTGTCTTCGGCGGCGGGCGCTTCCGTTTCGGGCGACTCGTCCGGCGCGGCGGCTTCGGGCTCCGCGGGCGGTGTTTCGGTCGCGGGCTCTTCCTGTTCAGCGGCCGTGGCGGCACGGGCTTCTTCAATCGAGCTGAATCCGAGCTCATCGCAGACGATGGCCACCTCGCGGTCGGCGAGGATGCTTTCCCCGTCCTCGGCAACGATGTCGACATCGCCGAGAATTTCGATCAGCTCGTCAACGCTGACATCCAGATCGGTTGCAAGTTCGTGGACTTTCATTCGTTCAATTCACCATGTTTGGCCGTATAGGCCTGTTCGGCAGCGCTCCACAGAGCCTGCGCCTGTTCGGGCGAGATGTCCTCGATGTCTTCGAGGTCGGACAGTTCGGCGGCCATAATTCCTTCAATGGTGAGGAATCCGGCGTAGACCAGTTTTTCGGCCCATTCGTCGCCGATGCCTTCAACGGCGGCCAGGCCGGAAACGGCTGCGGCCACGCGTTCTTCAAAGTTCATATCTTCTTCATCCTTGCGGATGTCCACACGCCAGCCGATCAGCTTGGAGGTCAGTCGGGCATTCTGGCCGCGTTTTCCGATGGCCAGAGAAAGCTGATCGGTATCGACCGTCACGGTGATGGTATGCGTCGGTTCATCGATGTCGACCGTTTTGAGCTTGGCGGGGGCCAGCGAGTTGATCACCAGCGTTTTAATGTCGTCGCTCCAGCGCACAATATCGATCTTTTCGCCGTTGAGCTCGCGCACGATGTTTTTGACGCGCATGCCGCGGATGCCGACGCAGGCCCCGACCGGATCGACCCGCTCATCATGCGACAGCACGGCCACTTTGCTGCGGTAGCCCGCTTCGCGGGCGATGCCGCGGATTTCCATGGTGCCGTCGGAGATTTCCGACACCTCGAGTTCAAACAGGCGGCGGACGAAATCGGGGTGGGCGCGCGAAAGGACGATTTCCGGCCCGGCTTCCCGTTCATTGACGGAGACGATGTAGGCGCGAATACGTTCGCCGATTTCATATTCTTCGGTGGGGACGCGTTCTTTGGACGGCATGACGCCCTCGGCGCCGTGGTCCATTTCAACCAGAACCGTGCTGCGCTCGAAGCGGCGCACCGATCCGGTCACAATTTCGCCGACACGGTCCTTGTATTCTTCAAAAATCCGGCTTTTTTCGGCTGTTCGGATTTTCTGCAGGATGGTCTGCTTGGCGGTCTGGGCGGCGATGCGTCCGAAATTGCGGGGGGTGGATTCCACTTCGATGATCTCATCGAGCTGTGCGTCGGGGTTGCTGCGGCGCGCATCGGCCAGGCTGACTTCATTGTAGCGGTCCTGCACGGAGACCACCACTTTTTTAGAAGCGTAGGCCTTGATGTCCAGTGTCTGCCGGTCGATTTTTACGCGGAGGTCTTCGGCATCGGCCATGCTTTTATTGGCGGCATTCTGCAGTGCGGATTCGATGGCTTCGATAATGGTTTCACGATCCACGCCGCGTTCGCGTTCCATATATTCCACAACGGCACTCAGTTCGCTGTTCATGCACTCTCTCCCGATTTCAAAAAGCCGGTCTTCGGCTAAAAAAAGAGCGGGCGGCGGGCCCACTCTCATCCGAGACCAATTTCAGACGGAAGAATTTACGCTTCCGCCCCGGAGGGGTCAAGGGTTTTTGCGCGGCCCATCCCAATCAGCTTTTTGAGTGTGAGGCCTTCGAGGGTGTCGACAATTGCGTCGGCCCGGGTGAGGGCCTCTTTTTTGTAGCTGTTGGTGACGGCCAGCACCTTTAATCCCGCCCCCTTGGCCGAGGCGATGCCTGCGGGGGTGTCTTCGATTGCCAGAGTTTGTTCGTGATCTGAGGACGCGCCGGATCGCCGCGTGTATTCGCGCCCGGCAGACGCGGCGGCAGCAAGGCGTTCAACCGCCAGTCTGTACGGCGCGGGATCGGGTTTGCTGACGGGTGTATCGTCGGCGGTGACGACGGCATCGAACGCATCGGCAAGGCCGAGGGTTCCAAGGATTGGAAGAATATCCTGGCGCAGTGCGCCGGAGCAGATGGCGAGCGGAATGGTTCCGGAGAGCGCCTGAATCAGTTCGACTGCGCCGGGCAGGGCGGCTGCGCCGCCATCTGCCAGCAGCTTTTGAAAGGCACCGGCTTTTTTGACGATCAACTGGTCGATTTCGGGTTTTCCAATGTCTGGAAAAAGGTGTTTGAACGCATCGCGATCGTCGAAGCCGATCAGGGTCTGAATATAGTCCTCCCACGAGACCGGGGAGGCCAGCACGTGGTTAAAGGCCGCCCAGTGCAGGCGCTCGGAGTCCACGATGATGCCGTCGAAATCAAAAATAACTGCTGAAAGCATTTTTTAAAATCCTGTTAAAAACCCCGGATACCCAATCAGGTCTGCCTGTCTACATACCTGAATGCGGCTCCTTCGTCAGTACGTTTTCGGGCTTCTTTCCGGTCCGGGTTTCTGCGTTTCGCTGTTCACAGGGAGTCCAGGTCATCCTCGGCGTCGAGTTCTTCGAGGATATTCTGTTCGCTGTATTCGTCGGCCATGCGGTCGAGTTTGCTGTGTTTGAGCCAGAAGAAGGGTTTTTTCTGCGCGCCGGCAATGACTTTGCAGTGCCGGGCCACTTTGTCGAGGGTCATGACGGTTTCGTTGAGATAGATGCCGAGCAGCGGCGGAAGGTTATCGCGTCCGACGTGACCGGTAATAAGATCCTTGGCGGCGGCGCTTTGCTTTACATAGTCTTTTCGGGAGACGAGGATCTGTTCGGCGACTGTTTCGTAGTTTTCATGCTCCGGATCGAGCGAAATGCTGAGATGATCGAGAATGATGCCGACCTGCCGGTAGAGTGTGTCGAGCTGCCTGCGAACGGAACGGAAAAACGCATGCTCTGTATAGGGTCGCAGTTTGCGTTCAAGGGTGCAGAGCTCTTTGAGGTGATCCCCGATACGTTCGATTTCGGTGATGCACCGGTCGAGGTGCTGTACGAGGACGGCCTGCCGGCGTGAAAGAAAGCGCGACGTGATGAGCGTCAGGTAGTCCCGGAAGGCCCGTTTGACCGCATCAATAATTTTTTCATTCTGGCTGACGGTGCGCACGGCTTTTTCGTCCGGCTTCTTCAGAAGGGCCCGGTCGAGGGTCAGGTTTTCGCCGCATAGATCGGCCATGCGCCGCAGCTCGCGCATGGCGGCATGCAGGGCCTGCTCCGGTGCGGGGATGAGAGATTCATCGAGAAAGCTCGTCCGGGGTGCCGGTTTGCGGGAGGGTGTGAGTCGTCGGGCCAGTGCGGCGAGGGCGGGAGCGGCCGGCAGAACCAGCAGGGCGGTGAGTCCCATCTTGAGGGTGTTGGCGTTGGCGGCCTGATGAACGGTGTCGGTTCCAAGCGTTGGAATCCAGCGGTAGAAAAGCGGTGCGGCGCAGGCGGCGGCGAGGGTGCTGAAGATATTGAACACCAAATGCGCCACCGCGATACGCCGGGCGTCCGGGTGTGTCCCGATGCTGCCGAGCAGGGCGGTGACGCAGGTGCCGATGTTGGCGCCGATGAGGATGGGGAATACACCGGGCAGGTCTGTGATGACGCCCGCCCGGATGAGCGCAAAGCTCATGCCGATGACAGCGCCGCTGCTTTGGATGATCCCGGTGATGATTGCGGCGATCAGGACGCCGCGAATCATGCCGGCGGCGGTTGTGCCGTCCATGTGCGCAAAGAGCGGCAGAAAGGCTTCGCGGTGGGGGGCGATGGCCTCACTCATCGTGCGCATGCCCAGAAAGAGCAGGCCGAAGCCGAGCAGCGCCAGCCCCGCCTGCTTGAGCCGCGGCGACCGGGCCGCCAGGTGAAGCAGGGTGCCGAGTGCGACAGCGATCAGACAGTAATCGGTCAGCTTAAAAGAGATCATCTGCATCGAAAAGGTGGTGCCGATATTGGCGCCGAGCATCACGGGTACGGATTGCTTCAGCGACATCAGCCCGGCATTGATAAACCCGACGAGCATGACGGTGGCGGCGCTGCTCTGGACCAGAAAGCCGATGAGGGTGCCAAGGACCGTTCCGCGTATGCGTCCGCGCGCGGCGAGGGCGAGAATCCGGCGCAGGCTGTCGCCGGCACAGCGCTTCAGCCCTTCGGTTAAGCAGTTCATGCCGAAGATGAACAGCGCCAGTCCGCCGAGAACGGCGAAAACGGTAAGGAGTGAATCCATACCATAATTCTAACGCTGAATGACCCGGAGGCCCAAGAAAAACAGCGGGTCCGATTCAGATGGAATCGGCATCGGACGCGACAGCCCGTCAGCCCGCTTCGCCGTGCCGAGCATCACATCATCCGTATCGGCATTGCGCTGTTTTCCGTGCTCAGCGTGTTTATGTTGTCAGCCAGACGCTTTGGAACGGATGGAGCGAAAATTTTTTTCCTGCGCCGTTATAGCGCGAGCCGCTGAGCAAATCGGTGCAGGGCCGGGCATTGTCGAGTTCCGGGGTGCGGTGGTCGAGTGTTACCTCCTGCCGGATGCCGGAGAGGTTGTGGATGCAGGTGACGGCTTCGCCGCGTTCGGCGGTGCGAACGAAGACGAAGAGGTCGTCGCCGAGGTTCAGCACGCGTTGTTCGGCATCGGGATGGAAGGCGTTGTGTCCGCCGCGGATTTTGAGGCGGCGGCCGTATTCTCTGAAAACGGCGGCGGTTGTGCCCTGTCCGCTGATTACATATTCCAGCTCGTCGGCGTCCAGCTTTTTGCGGTTGATGGAGCGCGCGCGGCCGGTTTCTTTCACGCCGTCTGCATCGTTGGGTGTGGCGGTGAGACTGTGGATATAGACGGCCGGCACGCCTTTGAGGCCGAGCATGACGGTCTGCGAGCAGAGGAAGCGCGCGACCTGATGGTCATCGCCGCCCATGGCATCGAACCAGGTGATGTTCAGTTCGTAGGGACTGTCGGTGCCGTCGCTGTTGCGCTTGGTGGAAACGTGTCCGCCGAGTTCCTTGACCTGTTCAGCCAGCGCGTGGATTTCGCTGTCCGGCACGAGGCCGGCGAGCGGGCGCACGCCGATGCCGTCGTGCGAAGCCGTAAAGTTGAACCACGTGCAGCCCGCCGGTGTTTCGCAGACGGTCTGAGCCCACGCAGAGAGATGGTTCGCGCTGCCGGTGCGCAGGGCATGCAGCAGCAGCGGCGGAAGGGAAAAGTTGTACACCATGCGCGCTTCGTCGCCGTCGCCGAAATAGGAAATATTTTCCTCGTGCGGGACGTTGGTTTCGGTGAGCAGAATAACGCCCGGGGCGATCATGTCGAGCAGGTCGCGCATGAGTTTGACGACTTCATGGGTCTGCGGCAGATGGATGCAGGCGGTGCCGGGCTGCTTCCAGAGATAGGCAATGGCGTCGAGCCGGATGATTTTCGCGCCGTTGGCGATGTAGAAGAGCAGGATATCGAGAAATTCAAAGAGCACGTCGGGATGGGCGAAATTGAGATCGATCTGATCGTCACTGAACGTGGTCCAGAAATATTTTTCTTTGCCGTCGGCACGCACCGGGGACAGCAGCGGCAGGCTGCGCGGGCGGACCACAGCGGAGAGGTCGGTGTCCGGATCGGTTTCAAGAAAATAGCTGCGGTACGGAGCGATCTGTGCAATGCACTGCTTGAACCAGCTGCTACTGCGTGAGGTGTGGTTCAGGACGAGATCGAACATCAGATCAAAGTGCTGACCGATTGCGCGGATGTCTTTCCAGCGTCCGTATGGTTCGGCCACTTTTCGGTAATCAATAATGGAAAAGCCGTCGTCGGATGACCACGGGAAGAAAGGCAGAATGTGGATGCTGCTGAAGAGGCCTTTCAGATGGTTGTCTGCAAAGCGGTGCAGGGTGACAAGCGGGCGCTCGTCCTCGCGCCGGATCGTGTCGGCATAGGTGATGAGCACTGCGCTTTTTTCGTCCCAGAGCTTGGCGTCGGGAGCTGTTCCGTACCCGACGCCGTAGCGGCCGGTCATGGTGACGAGCCGTTCAATGCACTGCCCGGCGCGCTGCGGTCCGTAGAGACGGTTGAAGCGTTTGCGCATCCGTTCGAGCCGTTCCGATGAGATGGATTTAATCAGCATTCGCACTCCTGTCCAAAAAACAGTTGATCCGTTCGTGAAGTTCGAATGCCGGACAGGGGATGGCGTCGGCAGAAAGTCATTCGAGCCGTCTTTATCCGGCCTTTTTTGATCGGTGCTCTGCGGTTCATGCATCCAGTCCGGTTATGTTGGTGATGAGCGTGCGCAGGCGGCGGCGCAGCTGGGAATAGCTGAAGAAGCGGCGGGCGATGGCGTAGTTGTGTTCCACGGTCTGGGCGCGGTAGTCCGGGTCGTCGAGCAGATGGCGGGTTTCACGGATGACCTGTTTGGTCAGAAACCCGTCCATGAGCGGCACGCGGAAGCCCTTGGGTTCAATATCCCGTGCGAAAATCGAATAGCGGTTGAGAACGATCGGCAGTTTGAAGTAGAGCGCTTCGAGGAAGGCATTGCCGAATCCCTCGTAAAGGCTGGGGTAGGTGACGAGGTCCACATAGGGATATAAATCCCAGAGCGTGAAAACCTTTTCGCCCGCGCTGTTGATCTTGCGCACATCGCCGATGCGGTCGGCAATCAGGCGCAGATCCACATTCGATTCCGCGGCCAGGTCGTAGAGCATATGCAGATATTCATAGCCCTCATCGCCCGCGTCGTGCGAGATGGCCAGCTTGTATTTCGGATTGCCGAGTGCCTCGACCAGTTTGATGGAATGCTCAATGCCTTTGCGCGGGACGACGCGGGTCGGCTGCAGAATGATGATGTCGTCCGGCTCGAAGCCGAGTTCGGCGCGGATGGTTTTGCTGTAGTCGTCCGGAGCGGGAGCGGGCACGTCGAAATCGAAGACATTCGGGATCAGCAGCGAGGAGATTCCTTTGCGCCAGGCCAGTTCTTCCTGCGCGGCCTGATTGATGACGACGTGCTGGATGTTGCCGCTGCGCGGCGGAAAGGCAAAGTCGAGGTGGTCGTGGACCGCATTGACGGAAAAGCGGATGCGCTCCCAGTAGAAGTCGTGGTGATGGGCAATCACCGGCATGCAGGTTTCAGATAAAAATTCGGTCAGCGCCACGCCCAGCGGCAGGTGCATCGGAATGGTCAGTGCGTTCTGTGCCACGAGAATGGAGATGTCGAAGCGTTTCGTAAAATCATACAGCGAGGCCTTGAGATAGCTGGCCATGTCGCGGATGCGGCGGCTGACCAGCGGATCGCGCTCGTAGCAACCCCAGATGCGCTCGTTGATCCACGCGTTTTCCGGGTGCTCAAAGTGCGCCTCCGGCACGCAGAAACTCACGGACGGGTCGCGGTCGAGCAGGCCGGCATACCAGAACGATTTGTGTTCGAAGGTCCATAACACCTGCGCCCATTTGGCGCTTTCCAGCGAGACCCCGTCGGTGCCCGCAAAACGTGTTGATACAAATCCGATCCGCTCACTCATGCAAAAAGAATAATCCGCCGGCGGGATTAATGAAGAAGGAAAAACGGTTTTCTCTCAAAACGATCAGGCGGCCGGATGGCTCCTTTGAATCATACCGGTCGCGAAGAACGCGTTGTTCGATTGCGTAAAAAGCCCGGATGAGCAGGCCCCGGGCCTTGTCGCCTGAATGGTTTTCATCTATATATGGCCATCCGGAGAAAAAATCTATGGAAACATCCTATGAAACGGTCGGGCAGATTACCACGGCCCTGTCGGCGATTCGCGAGGTCTGTGCCTCGCTGCGCGAGACGCTGCTGGCCAATCTGGTGATGCTCGGCGAAATCCCCGCGCCGACGTTTCAGGAAAAGGCGCGGGTTGATTTCCTGCTGCAGCGCTTCAGTGAGTGCGGGCTGAACAATACGTCGTTTGACGAATGCGGCAACGGCGTCGGGCTGCTGCCCGGCCGGACCCGGGACCGCAACATCCTGCTCTATGCCCATGCCGACACCGTCTTTTCCGCCCGCCGCGATCACACGGTTTCGGTGCATGCCGACAAAATCTGCGGCCCGGGCATTGCCGATAACAGCCTCGGCCTGGCGGTGCTCGCCACGCTGCCCACACTGCTTGAAAAGCTGAATCTCCGTCTCGATGCGGGTCTGGTCCTCATGGGCGGAGCCCGCAGCCTCGGCCGCGGGGATCTGGAGGGCATCCGCTTTTTTCTCAATCACAACAAAATCCCGGTCACAGCCGGTATCTGTGTGGAAGGCGCGCAGCTCGGCCGCCTCAGCTATGCCTCGGCCGGCATGCTGCGCGGTGAAATCACCTGCCGTGTGCCGGAGGAATACGACTGGATCCGCCGCGGCACCACCGGTGCCGTGCTGATTCTGAACGAGGTGATCAACCATATCCTCGGCATTTCGCTGCCGCGCAAACCGCAGACATCTATCGTGCTGGGATCGGTCGAAGCGGGGGCGGGTTTCAACATTATTCCCACCGAAGGCAAGCTCTGTTTCGAGGTGCGCAGCGAATCGGGCGATATCGTCAAACGCATTGCCGGCGAACTGGACGATATCATAGAGGATGTCACCTCTCAGACCGGCGCGGAAGTGGTTCTCGATATCGTGGCCCGCCGGGAACCGGCCGGACTGGCCATCGGGCATCCGCTTGTTAAACAGACCCGTGAAATCATGAGTTCACTCGACCTGCGGCCGCATATTACGCCCAGCATTTCCGAACTTTCCGCGCTGATTGCACACGGAATTCCCGGCGTCACGCTGGGGATGACGGAAGGCGATCGCCTGCACGAGCAGCAGGAAAGCATACAGATCGATCCCATTTTTACCGGCCTCGCCCAGCTCGTTGGTGTCATGCTGGCCATCGACGGAGGATTTTGCGATGCAGCTGAATAAATGGATTCAGGAACACACCTTTCATTACTCCCAGTTCTGGGATCTTAAGCATCTCATCGAAGAGAAAGAGCGACAGGGTCTTCGCGTATCACTCTGTCTGCCGACGCTCAATGAAGAAAAAACCATCGGGAAGGAAATAATTATCTTCAAGTCCGAGCTGATGGACCGCTATCCGCTGCTCGACGAAATCGCCGTCATCGACTCCGGGTCCACCGACAACACCCGCGAGATTGCCGCGGCCTTCGGTGCGGATGTCTACCTGTCCGCCGAGATTCTGCCGCAGGTCGGCGAAAAAAAAGGCAAGGGTGAAAATCTCTGGAAAGCGGTCTATCAGCTCGAAGGCGATATAATCTGTTATGTCGATGCCGATATCGCCAATATCCATCCCCGTTTCGCTTACGGCCTGATTGCCCCGCTCATCTACAACCCGCAGATGAAGTACGTCAAAGCGTTCTACGACCGCCCGCTCGCCTTTTCCCAGGGCGTGCGCCCCTCCGGCGGCGGGCGCGTCACCGAAATCCTCGTGCGCCCGCTCTTCTCGCTGTTTTATCCCGAACTGACCGGCCTGATCCAGCCGCTCTCCGGCGAATACGCCGTGCGGCGTGACGTGCTCGAAGACATCTCCTTTCCCATCGGATACGGCGTCGAAACCTCGCACATCCTCGACGTCTACCACAAATGGGGGCTCGATGCCTTCGCTCAGACCGATCTCGATCAGCGCGTTCACCGGAATCAGGAAACCCTCAGTCTCGGCAAAATGGCCTTTGGTATCCTGCGCTCGTTCCTCGCCCGGGCACAGACCACCGGCATGCAGGTGAACATGGACCAGGTCGCCACCGTCATGCGGCAGTTCCAGGCAAAAGACGATCTGTATCAGCAGATCGAATTCGAAATCCTTGAAGAAGAACGACCGCCCATGATCACCCTCCCCGAGTACCGCGAAAAATTCAGCAAATAGCGGAAGCGCACGCGGATGGCCGTCCCC
>CAZITJ010000045.1:0-14887 GCA_964542135.1 uncultured Verrucomicrobiota bacterium | reverse complement strand
CGGTTGTTCGTGAAAATTGCCGCATCGCTTCGCTCGTTGCTTTCCATTCGGAAAGCCTCTGCCTGCGGCGGTCGTGCAGATTCGCGGGCAGTTCTTTCATTCCTGAAAATGCAGTTCATTCTCCGGTTTCCAACCACCGGAAAATTTCTACTCCTTTTTTCCACCCATTGGAAGAAAACTTTCCTGCCCTTGTAAATTCATCATGCCGCTGACATTGCTTTGCGGCCTTCGCGTCTTGGCGGCCCGTAACTTTTCCAATGTCTGGAAACCTCAAGCGGCTTTCTTTTTCCAGGTGCGGATGAGCTGCAGGATGTCGCGCACCCAGACGCATTCGCATTCTTCCGGACAGACTTCGAGTGAGTCTTTGCGGACGCAGAAGCCGGGACAGCCCGCGGGCGGCTTGCCGTGGGCAGAGAGAACCGGACGGTCGCTGAGATCGGTAAAATCTTTCACCTCCAGCGCCAGCGTGGTGTAACAGCCGTCTTTCATGTGCCGGAAAAAAAAGAGCCCGGCCTCCAGATCGCGGTAGGCCACCTGATAGCCGGCCAGTTCAATGTCCGGGTCCGATAAAAAGTCCTCGCGGGTGTTCCATACCGTGTCGCAGTTGGAACAGATCTTGAACGCTTCGGTTTTCATGACCGAAACACTATCATTTTTTCTGTACAGGTATCGCCTTAAATTTTCCAATATTTGGAAGCGTGCCGGCGATGGGCGCGGCGTAGCGGATGAAGGCGGGCGTCACGTTGTTGCCGTCGGCATTGATAAACCGATCCGGCATGTGTTTGGTTTGCCCCGCCACGTTTTTGAGCGGTACGCGTTTGAATTGAACAGCGTACGTTTTGCCCGGCTTGCGCTTAATGGCTATGCTTCCGTCGCGGGTTCCTTTGACGGCCTCTTTGACCGCCGCCGCGCCGACACCGCGCGCCTCTTTGGCGTCGGTTTCGGAAATGCATCCGGCAAAGGAACGCTGAAGATAGCCGAACGTATCGGCCCGCACACGGGTGATGCCGGTTTTGGCTTTGATTTCCGCAGCGAGGATCTCACCCAGCGCGCTTCCGGAGAGCTGTACGTTGCCGTGAGAGTCCATTTCGCTGCTGGCGGCGGCCTTCACCACAATCGGCGTGCCGGAGCGGTCGCAGATCCCTTCGGAAACCGCGATGACACAGCGGCCCAGTTTTTTCACCGTTGCTTTCACATCCCTGATAAAGCGGCTCATCGCAAACGGACGCTCGGGCAGATAAATCAGGTGCGGGCCGTCGTCATCGGCCGTGCGGGCCAGAGCGGAGGCGGCGGTCAGGAAGCCGGCATGGCGGCCCATGACGACGTTGATTTTGATGCCGCCGAGCGCACGGTTGTCGAGGTCGTCGCCCATAAAGGCCTGCGCCACGAATTTAGCGGCCGAGCCGAAGCCGGGGGTGTGATCGTTTTCACGCAGATCGTTATCGATCGTTTTGCAAATGTGGAAGCAGTGCAGCGGATATCCGGCCGCCTTCGCTTCTTCGCTGATGATGTGCGCGGTCTCCGCCGAGTCGTTGCCGCCGATGTAGAAGAAAAAGCGCACGTTGTATTTTTCCAGGGTCTGGAACATCGCCGCGCAGTCAGCGGGCGTCGGCTTGCGCCGGACCGAGCCGAGTACGGAAGAAGGCGTCTGCGCAACCGCTTCGAGTGTTTTCGTGCCTTCTTTGCGAAGGTTGATAAAATTCTCGTCGAGAACCCCCTGAATGCCGTGCAGCGATCCGTAGATGCCTTTGATCTGTCCGTGCTTTTTGGCTTCAAGCACTGCGCCGATCAGGCTTTGGTTGATAACGTGGGTGGGGCCGCCGCTCTGGGCGATCAGCATGTTTCCGGACTGTTTCGTACTCATAAAACACCTCTTTCCATGTCTAAAAGCTGTCCACGGTATACCGCCCGTTTTGTTTTGAACAGCCAAAACCATGGGGCCATGGTTCCATTCGCCTTGACAAGAGGGGGGTGCATCCCTTTAATGCGCGTTTTGTTCTGCAGGAGGATTATCGCAACGGCGAACGTCTTGAGTGCGTCATTCGAAAAAGACGGCCCCTAAAACGGGCTGAATCCGGCAGATCGACAGGAAACAGAAACCGAACGGAGATTGTATAAACAACCATGAAATTCAACGGACCGAAAATTAAAAAAGCACGCCGTCTGGGCGTGGCTCTTTCGCCCAAGGCGGAAAAATATCTCGAACGCCGGCCGAATGCGCCGGGACAGCACGGCCCCTCACGCCGTCGCGGCAAACAGTCGGACTACGGACGGCAGCTCATTGAAAAACAGCGGCTGCAGTATCAGTACAATCTGAGTGAGAAGCAGGTGCGTAAATATTATCAGGCCGCTTCGCGAAAAACGGGGAACACCTCGGACATTATGCTCCAGTTAATTGAAACACGCCTGGACGCCCTCGTGCTGCGCTCCGGATTCGCCCGCTCGATTTACCAGGCGCGGCAGCTTGTCAGCCACGGTCATTTCCGGGTAAACAGCAAAAAAGTCAACATTCCGTCCTACACCATGCGTGTCGGGGATATCATCACCGTGCGCGAGAAAAGCCGCGAACTGGACATCTTCCCGGCCGCCCAGCAGATTGCCAGTACGCCGGAATACCTGACCGTCAACGACAAGGAACTGACGGCCACCCTGAGCCGTCTTCCGGAGCACGACGAAATTCCGGTTCAGTGCGAAATCTCACTGGTCGTCGAGTTCTACTCACGTTAAACGACTGCGTCGTCTACATTCACAAAGCCCGCTGGAAAAACAGCGGGTTTTTTTTGGGTGCAGAACAAACACACCTTGTGAGGTGTGTTTGTTTTTCGGCACTCTGTATTCCTGCCCCGTGAAATCTTGTCTCTATGCATCCGGATCCCGTATCGTTCCGCCATGCTCATTCGCGAAACCACCGTTACCGTGCTCGATTTCGAAACCACCGGCTCCGTGCCGGGCTTCGATACCGAGCCGTGGCAGGTCGGCGCCGTCGCGCTCGTCAACGGACAGGTGGCTCCGGCGCAAACATTTGAAAGCCTCATTCGCGTGGATGCCAACCGCCCTTTCAACGCCTACGCACCGGGAAAACACCATCAGTTTCGCGACAAAATTGCCGCCGCGCCCGGTGTTTCCAGTGTTTGGAAACATCTGAAGACGCTGGCAACGGACCGGCCGCTTGCCGCGCACAACGCGGCGGTCGAGAAAAAGTTTCTGCGGAAGATGGCGCCCATGCACCGCTTCGGGCCGTGGGTGGATACGCTCGCCCTCGCACGGCAGGCATGGCCGAATGCGCCGGGCCACAAACTCGAAGATTTAATCGCCGGACTCGATCTGACCGGCAGGCTGCGCGAGCTCTGCCCGAACCGCGACGCCCACGACGCGCTCTACGATGCCTTCGCCTGCGCCGTCCTGCTCGAACACATTCTTATGCTCCCGGGGTGGGGAGAATTGACGATTGACGGGTTCTGATTCTCGATTGTCGCTTCAGCGCAGTTATGGGATTTCAATATTCTGTTCCTCGGAACGTTCGGTATCGATATCGATTTTGGTGACGGTTTTTCCGGGAACACCGGGTCCAAGTATTGGACGCCTAACACTTATATCCTCTCCGCCGTTTCGATCCCGATTTTCCATTTTCCTTTTTCAAGAAAAGCCTCGATGGTCTGGCGCTTTGCCTTGTTGAGCAGGTTGGAGTGGGAAAGGCCTTCCTTTTTTGCGTACTCTGCGAGAGGGATGATTTCTTTTCCTTCGAGATAGGCTAAACGCTTGTGATAGCTGTTGCACAATGCCCGCCCGACCAATTCTTCCATGATAGCGGTTTTTCCGTCTGCATCGAACTGACTGAACGCGTCGTAGTAACGCCCGCGATCTACGAACTTGATATTGATCGGCACGTATCCTTCGCGAACCAGCAGGTAGTTGTTTATGACCCGTCCGATGCGACCGTTTCCATCAACAAACGGGTGAATGTTTTCGAATGTCAGATGCGTCCGGGCAATCCGTTTAATGATGTTTTCTTCGGGCGCGGCATTGTATTCAACAAACATGGCTTCAACGGCTTTTCCGACCAGCGCAGGATCCAGCCCGATATGTGTTCCCACACGCACCCACTCCCCTTCATGGCGAAAGCGACCGGCAACATCGTCGCGGATATTTGAAAGAAGCATTTTATGCAGGAACAGAAGCACGTCTGAATTGAGCGGGGCCTCTTTGGCTTTTGCATTGATGTATGCAACCACGCGAGCCAGATTTTTTGCCTCGAAAAGCTCCCGTTCGGAGATGTAGCGATCCAAATCAACCTGAAGCAGAATCTTTTCTGTTTCATCCAGCGAAAGCGTGCTGTTTTCGATCGCGTTGGAGTTGTAAACCTGTTCAGGAATCTCCGCTTCGTCCAGAATCGTCAGCAGCGCTTCTTTTCCCGTTGCGGTTCGAACATACCGACTGCGTAATTCCTGAACCTGCTTATAGACTGACAGTTGATTAGCCATGAGGAAATAATGCTAAAGTTAACGATATTTGCAACTATAATCGTTAAAAACAGCTAAAACAGACCTTTTGTTCACGATATTGATCCGCTTCCGTTTCCAAAGCCCTGGACGATCGAGATGAATGACATCATTGCTTTTTATGAATCGCCGCAGGGTCAGAAATTTGTTGCAAAGCAACCCGAACTGACTCGGGTGACTCTGCAGAAGATGCAGACGGTTATGGCCCAGATGATTCCGGAAATGAAGGCAGAAGCTGAAAAGATGGTTGCGGAGATGCAGGAAGAGCTGAGCTCACAAACGCCAGATTCTGTTGAGTAGTTTAAGGAGTTTGATTCGGTGAGCGCCCCGTTTTTGCGGGGCGCTTTTATTATTTGATGCCGTCGCTGATGGCGGCGCTCATGGAGGCGGGGAAGGCGACGATGAGCATGCGTTTGAGCGCAAGGACGGGTTCGGTGCTCCACGGGCAGCGCAAAATGAGTGTAAGCAGTCCGCCGACGACGAGAAGGGAGAAGAGGTACACGGCAACAACACGCTTGATGTATTCGCCGGTATTGCCTTTGAGCATGTACCGATAGAAGTTGAAGTACACGAAAGCGGCAATAAAGCCGACGGAAATGAAACTGAGGATCAGTACATTGAGCAGCGGCAGTTCCTCGCCGAGTTTCCACGTTTCTTCGGTAAAGGCAACCGGGACGGCGAGGATGGACGCGCCGACGATGATCTGCATAACGTCGCGCGCTTTGAGCTCGACCATGACAGGCGTGGTGACGTAGGAGATGACTTTGCCTGCGCCGTCGAGCACAGGCGCGACCTTGTGCAGGTAGCCGCCGATGCGTTTGAGGACCGGTTTTCCGCTTTGTTCGCTCATGAGAACCTCCCTGCAAGGTGGAACGCAACCTCCGTTCATGGTGAACCGTCACAATGAACGGAGATCACGCTCCACCACAGTCTGGTTGATCAACTGATCTCATCGGGTTATCTGTCAAATTCAAGGCGCTGTCCGTGGACACGATCGTTTACGGAACCGTTCTGCCAGACGATCTCTCCGTTGACGAGGGTCATTTCCACAGAAGACCGGAAGGTGGTGCCTTCAAAGGGAGACCATCCGCATTTGTAGAGGATGTTTTCTTTACTGACGGTGTGCGGGGCGTTGAGGTTGACGAGGGCCAGATCGGCAAAATACCCTTCGCGAATAAAACCCCGCTCTTTGATGCAAAACATACGTGCGGGAGTATGGGCGCTTTTTTCAACCAGGGTTTCAATCGGCAGAACCCCTTCATGGAAATGTTCAAGTGCGGCGGGCAGTGCAGACTGAATGAGCGGCATGCCGGAGGGGACGGACCAGTAGGTGCCCTGCTTTTCCTGAAATGTGTGCGGGGCGTGGTCGGTGCCGAGGGTGTCGATGCGGTCGGTGAGCAGTCCGCGAAGCAGGCCCTCGCGGTCGGCGGCCGATTTGATGGCCGGATTGCATTTAACGAGCGCGCCTTTGGTCTCGTAGGCCGAGCTGTCGAAGTGCAGGTGGTGAATGCAGGCTTCGGCGGTGATTTTGCGGACGGTGTCGTCGCGTTCCTCAAACGCTTCATTTTCACGCGGACTGGCAACACGCACAATGCCTTCATCGAAGAGGTCGAGTTCGCGGGCGGTGCTGATGTGCAGGATATGCAGGCGCGCGTCGTGTTTGCGGGCCAGCTCCACCGCCATTTTTGAGGAAAGACAGCAGGCTTCTTCACTGCGGATGTGCGGATGGGCTGAAAACGGGGTTTTGTCGCCGTACTGCTCGCGGAAAATCCGTTCGTGCCGCTGGATGACGGCCGGGTCTTCGCAATGCGCGGCGATCTGCACGGGGCTTTCGCGGAAGAGTGCTTCGAGCGTTTCGCGGCGGTCGACGAGCATGTTGCCGGTGGAGGAGCCCATGTATACCTTGACGCCGCAGATTCGTTTTGGATCGACCTGGCGGATTTCATCCATGTTCTGCAGCGAGACGCCGAGGTAAAAGGAATAGTTCACGCGCATCTTTTCGGCGGCGATGGCGAATTTTTCCTCCAGCCGTTCGAGGGTGACGGCGCCGGGTTTGGTGTTGGGCATTTCCATGACGGACGTAACGCCGCCCGCCGCCGCGGCAGAGGATTCGCTGGCCATATCGCCTTTGTGTGTCAGGCCCGGTTCCCGAAAATGGACATGGCAGTCAATCATACCGGGCAGCAGCGCTTTGCCCTCCGCATCGATTTCAAAATCGGCGGCGGCATGGATTGTGCCGTCGATGCGGTCGATGCGCCCGTGACGGACCAGCACGTCCGCGTTGCGGATGCGGCCTTCGTTGACGACATCGGCGTTACGAATGAGAATGGATGGACAATGATTTTTCATGGAGCTGCTTCACCTCTTTTTCCAGTACAGTCATAGCGTGTCTCCATTCGATGTACTGACTGTGTTGTACACGGGCTCATTTTGCCAGCTCATAGCTCCATCAATCTTTTTCGGGACGATAGAGTTTTTTCGCGGCAATGATGACGAGTGCGAGAACGATCATGAATGCGGAATAGAGCTGCCCCTTGGTCATCCAGCCGAAGTACAGCGCGTAGCCTTCATCCGGGGCGCGGAAAAACTCGCCGGCAATGCGCGCGACGGCATACAGCAGCAGGAACAGACAACTGACCCCCCCCTCGCGACGGCCCCAGGCGGTGCGGCGGATCAGCCACAGAACGACGAAGAGCAGGAGGCCTTCGCCGAGCGCTTCATAAATCTGCGATGGATGGCGCGGGGTCGGCACGGCGTCGCCCGCCTGCGGGAAAATGACGGCCCACGGCACATCTGTCGGACGGCCCCACAGTTCCCCGTTGATGAAATTGGCGATGCGGCCGAAGAAAAGCCCGGCCGGCGCGACCAGGGCCAGTCCGTCCGAAAGATTCCAGAAAGAAACCTTCTTTTTCCAGGCGGTCCACAGCAGGACGGCCAGCACGCCGAGCATTCCGCCGTGACTGGCCATGCCGCCCTCCCAGACGCGGAAGAGAAAGAGCGGGTCGCGCAGAAACTCGTCAAACCCGTACAGCAGAACATAGCCGACGCGTCCGCCGATAAAGACGCCGTAAATGGCCAAGTGGACAATAAAGCTGCCTGTTTCGTCCGCCGGAAGGGCGAACCGGCCGCGTTTCGAAAGGTGACGCAGAATCAGCCAGCCGAAAAGAAACCCGAGCAGATAGGCAAGGCCGTACCAGCGAACGGCGAGCGGCCCCCACAGGTGGAGAATGACCGGATCGAGATCGTGCGTCCAGAAAGAGAGACAGGGCCGTGGAATGATCAAATGGCAGAGTGATAAGAAAAGCATAGATCAGATTCCTTATTGAACAAACGCCCCTTCTCCCCCTGCTCTCATGTGCCCTTACTGCTCGCCCGTCGGGAGCCACTCCAGCACCCGCTGAATCTGCCGGTCCCAGTATCCCCACTCGTGGGCTTCATCTTTATGTTCTTCATAGGTCAGCGACAGTCCGTTTTTGAGCGCCAGATCCCGGAACGCACGGTTGCCTTCAATCAGCGCGTCGGCGGTTCCGCAGCACTGATAGAAGCGGGGTCGTTCAGACAGGTCATCCGCGCGAAATCGAACCACGCGGGCGAACAGATCCTTCTCGCTGCCGGACAGCTGATTGAGCGGTCCGAAAATCGATTCGTATTCAGGCGTCGTCGCTGCGGTCTGTTCCCGCACACAGGCGCAGATATCCAGACATCCGGAGAGACTGGCGGCGGCGGCATAGCGATCCGGGCAGGCCAGTGCCAGCTTGAACGCTCCGTAGCCGCCCATGGAAAGGCCGGCGACAAAGGTGCGGGCCGGATCGGAGGATACCTTGAAGAGGGATTTCACAATGTTCGGCAGTTCTTCACTGATAAAGGTCCAGTAGGCCCCGCCGCTCATCATATCGGTATAAAAACTGCGGTTGACGGCCGGCATAACAACGGCGAGCGGCTTTCGGGCGACATAGCGTTCGATGGAGGTCCGGCGGGCCCAGATGGTGTGATCGTCGGACAAGCCGTGCAGCAGATAAAGAACCGCCGGCTGATCGCAATCCGCTGAATCCATGCCGATCTGCGTCTGCACACGCTGCGGCAGAATGACGTTCATGGATGTGCTGATCTTCAGTGCATCCGAATAAAAACTGCATTGTAAAAAAGCCATGTCAACTCCCTGGATAAGCGAACGGGTGAAACAGTGCATGACCGGCGGGGCGGGACCGCGGGGGAACAGGTCCGCGGCCACTGCACTGAACGAACCGCTGTATGCAGCACCGACCGGTCGTGTTTGCCGCCCTCATCATTCGACGTGCGCTCCCCCGTCGGATTCCATGCCTCCCCGCCAGTGAAGTTTCTGTCGGAGAACAGAAAAATAACGGTATTCCGGCAGGCGGAAAAAAGTCACGGGCCGCCCGCTGCGCTGAAAACAGATCCGGTCGCCTTCGGTCATTTCCGCAACATCCTGTCCGTCGGCCGCCAGCAGCAGCGTTTTATGAGCCTTGCGGACCGTAATTTCGATGGTGCTGCTGTCCGGAAGAATAATGGGGCGGTTGCTGAGCGTGTGGGGGCAGATCACACTGATCCCGAACACATCGCTGCACGGCTGAATGATCGGGCCGCCGGAGGCAAGAAAATGGCCCGTACTGCCGGTGGGTGTAGCCAGAATCATTCCGTCACAGGTAAAGGAGGCGGCCGGAGCGCCATCCACCGTCAGTTCCAGAGTAACAATATGCGAAGATCCGCCGAACCCGATCACGGCATCGTTGAGGACACGGCTTTTGCACACCGGCTGTCCATTGCGAAGCAGCGTGCACTCGGCCACGGTGCGCACATCCGGCTCACAGGCATCCTGCGCCAGCGCATCAAGCGCCTCTTCGATCCGATCTTCGCCGACCCCCGTCAGAAACCCGAGACTGCCGAGATTGACGCCGAGAACCGGCACCGGCGCCCCGTTGAGAACCCGCGCAGCAAACAGCACCGTTCCGTCACCGCCAAGGGCCAGCAGCACATCGACTGTATCCGCAAACCGATCGGGCCCGATGACCGCAGCGCCCGGCAGATGCACCGCCGTCTGCCGGTCGGCAAACAGCGACCAGCCGAGCTCGCCGGCCCGGCGGATCAACCGGTCGAAGAAGTCCGCGGCGTGCGGCCGTTTAGGATTTGCAATCACCCCGGCTTTTTTCATACGCTGGATTGTTGCCGGATCGCGGCGCGCGCTCAAGCACTTATTCACCGGGAAATCAGCCGACGTGGAGCAGACAAACAGCATAACCATTGTCACCGCCTGCGACCGGAAGTTCGTCTGGGGAACCTTCCTGCTCCTGCTGTCTTTGCGGCGCCACGGCGTGTCCCTGCCGGTGCATGTCATGGCGCACAATCTCTGTGCGGTTGAGCGCGCCATGCTCACTCAGATCGACGGCGTTCGCCTGTTTGATTCGCCCGAAGAGGATAATCACCGCAACATCGTCTATCGCAAGACCGCCGCCATCCTGACCGCCGAAAGCGATCTGATCCTGTGGATCGACTCCGACTGTATCGTCACCGGCAACATCACTCCGCTCATCGCTGCCACCGGAGACGGACTGCAGATCCGCATGCGGCCCGAGTCGGAAATCCGCTATCTGTTCAAAAAACGTTATCAGCGCGGTGAAAAACACGGACGGCTTCCTGCCGCTGTACTGGATGTCTGGCGCCGGGATGTCGGCAAACGGCAGACGCCGGCCATCAACACCTCCTGCAATGCACACTGTTTTGTTGTTCACCGCAACCGGCTGGACTTTATCCGCGAATGGGACGCTCAGATTCGCGCCGTCATTCCCGACGACTCGCCCGCCGGGGTCGTCAACGACCGCAGTTTCGCCTATTTCCTGCTCGATGAAGCCGTCATGAGCTCCCTGCTGGCTTTTGCCGATGCACCGCCGCCTCTGCGGCGCTACCGGCTTGAAGACGATCCCGGATGCGCTGTCGTTCATTTCGGCGGCCGCCCCAAACCCTGGGATCGCTGGCTGCTGCGCAATCTGTGCCGGTTCGATGAACTCATCGACCTTCTCGAATGGGCGCATAACCGGGGCTGGGTTCTGCCCGGCCGGCCCTGGCACCTGCAGCGGCCCTTTAAACCGCTCTGCTGGGCGCAGGCGCTCGGGTTTGAGCTCCACCGCCACGCCCGCCGCAATGTGGTTCAGTTAAAGAAAAAAAGCTACTCCTGAAACCGTCATGTCCTCCAGCGAACAAACCGTAATTGAAGAAGAAGCCGGCGCCTTTTTCTCCCGCCGCGCCGTCGCCGGCATTCCGTGGATGGTGGCCAGCAAGGCCGTTCTTTTCTTCGTCTACTTTGCCATTTCCGTGCTGATTGTGCGGCTGCTGGGAAGCACGCAGTACGGCGTGTATGCGCTGTGCATGAACATCGCCGAGTACGCCGGCTTCTTTTGCGGGCTCGGCCTGATTGCCGCACTGTTCCGCTTTGTCCCGGAACTGGTAGTGCAGCGCAATGCCGCCGGCCTGAAACGGCTCCTTTGGAAATCACTGGCGCTGCAGCTGGTCGCGGTGGTCTTCACGGCCCTGCTCTTTGTGCTGCTCAAACCGTTTTTCGATCAATGGTTCGGCATTGATTTCCGTCACTATCTGCCGCTGACCACCCTGCTGATCGCAACCAGCCTGCTCAAAGAAAACGTCGCCGCCGTTGAAACCTCGCTCTTTCGCACCAAAAACATCTCGCTGCTCACGCTGGCGCGCGGACTGCTGTGGCTCGGACTGGTGCTCACCCTGCTTCGTACGGCGCCGACGGTCGCATCGGCCATCTGGGTGCAGATCATTTCCTACGGACTGGTCTATGTGCCGGGCGCCTGGATGATGTTCCGCCACATCTACAGCTTCCGCTGGCGCTCGCCGCCCTACGGCATCGGCAAGCGGCGCACCGCCAAATACTCCGGCGCCATTCTCGGCAACACCATCGTCCGCATGATGATGATGAAATACACCGAAGTGTTTTTCCTGGGACTGGTTGCCACGCCGGCGGTCATCGGCGCCTATGACCTGGGGTACTCCCTGCCCCCGCTGGTCATCTTTTTTATTCCGGACTCCCTGCACATGCTGTTCACCTCCGGCTTTGCCGAAGCCTACAGCCGCGACCCCAACTGCCTCGGCCGGCTCATCAAAGCCTATTACAAGATGCAGATTCTGTTCACCGTTCCCTTCGCCGTTTTCGGTTTTTTCTTTGCACCGCCCGCCATCATCATGGTCTATGGTGAAGACATGGCGCTCGCCGGCGTCATTGCCTCGGTCTTCTGCCTGATTCATCTGCTGTCGACCATCTCCACGCCGCTGTCCATGGCCATCAAAGCCAAAGAAAAAATCATGGCCACCATGCCGGTCATGATCCTGCAGATTGTCATCAACCTCATTCTGGACTGGCTGCTCATCGTGCACTTTGAACTCGGCGTCTGGGGCGGTATGGCTGCGGTCGCCGGAACCTTCTTACTCTCCACACCGATCCGCCTGACCGTCGTCCGCCGCATCATCGGCGGCATCTATTTCCCCGTCCGTTATCTGCTGCGCATTTTCAGCGTGCTCTTCCTGCTCTCCGCCGGCATGAAATGGATCGCCGGACACTGGAACCTGCTCCATCTCTTTGAGATCAAAGCGCTCAACCTCATTCCGCTCTTCGCACTGGGTCTGCTCTATCTGCTGCTCTTCTTCTTACTCATTCGTGTTTTCCGGCTCGTCCGCAAAGCGGACGTGGCCGATTTCCGCTCACTCGACATTAAAAAACTGAACTTCCTTTTCGACCTCATCGCGCCGGGCAACTAACGTTCTGAACGCTTACAGAATCCAAAACAGGCAAGCCGAAAATTTTGATTTGCTTGTTTTATATTTAAAAAACAGGGTCAGAAAACAAACGGATCAATGCCTTCTGTCCATAAAGAAGCCGGCGCATCAAAATCCGGGAACGGACCTCTTTTTCTGCGGTTATTGGAAACTTCCGGCTTTGCCGGGCGGAAAAACGGTGGTTAACTTCGGCACCATGCTTGCAAAACGAATTATTCCCTGTCTGGACGTCACCGGCGGCCGCGTGGTGAAAGGCATCCGGTTTGTCGAACTGCGCGACGCAGGCGATCCGGTCGAGTGCGCCAAAGCCTACGAGGCGCAGGGCGCCGACGAGCTCTGCTTCCTCGACATCACCGCATCGAGCGACGGACGCGAAACGATGGTGGACATCGTCCGTCGCTGCGCCGAACAGGTCTTTATGCCCCTCACCGTCGGCGGCGGCATCCGCACCGCCGCCGATGTGCGCCGCATGCTCAATGCCGGGGCGGACAAGGTATCGTTCAACACCGCCGCCATCAACAGCCCGGACCTCCTCAATGAGTGTTCCGGACAGTTCGGCAGCCAGTGCACGGTGCTGGCCATCGACGCACGCCGTAATGATTCCGCCGACCCATCCGGGGGATGGACGGTGTATACGCACGGCGGACGCAACCCGACGAATCTCGATGCGATCGAATGGGCTGCAGAGGGTGCGGCGCGCGGCGCGGGCGAGATTCTGCTCACCAGCATGGATGCCGACGGAACCAAAGACGGCTACGATCTCGAACTGACCCGCGCCGTCTCCGAAGCCGTGGGTGTACCGGTCATCGCCTCCGGCGGCGCCGGCACCGCCGGGCACCTGGTGGACGCCGTCACCAAAGGAAAAGCCGATGCGGTTCTCGCCGCCTCCATTTTTCATTTCGGCGAGTTCACCATCCGCGATGTCAAGGAGCAGATGGCCGCCGCCGGTGTCACGGTACGGCTCGAACCCGGTCAGCGTTCCTGAAGCCGGGCGGAACGGTTGCGGGGCTGCGAAGAAAAAAACGTCCAGATCACCTCCGCGGCCCCGAGGTGTTGCCTCGAAGGGTTGTCTTCCAGCGTCTTCATGCGCTCCGGTCCGGGCCATTCATGACCGTGGTTTCTGAGTGTGTAAAGCACGACCGGCGCGCCGGGGTCCCCGTGCGGGGCCCACGCTTCCCGAACCACCCTTCCGCCGTCCAGCCGGGTTGTCTGCGAGTCCGGCGCACAGCGATTATACTGAGCCCACAGCACGGCTCCTTCACGAACCGGTCGATATCGCCGGCCGTTTTGTTTCTTCCCCTTGTGCGCGCCGCCTTCATAGGGCACGGCCGCATCACTCAATCCATGAATCAGAAGCGCGGGAACCGGCTGCGCCGGAGACGGCATCGTCCACTCGGGCGGCCGCGAGGCATCCCGCCGCCCGCCGTGCGTACCGGCCACGCAGGCAAACCCGGCAAACCGGCGGGCCTGCTCGGCCGCCATTCGATGCGCCAGCATCCCTCCGTTTGAAAAACCGACGAGAAAAATCCGCTCCCGGTCCAGCGCGTACTGCTCCGTGAGCAGATCAATCACTTTCAGAATAAAGCCGACATCATCCACGCCCTCCTCGGCCGCCTTGCCGCAGCAGTGTCCGGCATTCCAATGCTGAAGCAGCCCGGCGATTCCGATTCCTTCCGGGTAGGCCGCAACAAATTGCTCCCGGTCAGCCAGTTCACTGAACCGGCTTGTTTTCTCCATGGAGGAGGCCGTCTCGAAGGCGCCGTGAACGGCAACCAGCAGCGGGCGGCCGCGCATGGCCTCCGGCCCGCCCGGAGGAACATGATATCGAAACCGCCGGTCCCCGCCCGGAGCAGGAATGTCCGTAACAAAACAATGCGTTCCGGGCCGGTTAATAAACTCCCGGGATCCGGTGCAGCCGGCAAGCACCGATAAAACAACCGCAGCGGCTATCCGCCCTGCGTACCGCGCCGTCCCGGCCCTGCAGAGATGCGTTCGATCATGCATGCATTCCGTCCTTTCGTTCGAGACAGACCAGTATACCCCGCCCGCTGCGAACATCGAACTCTGAAATCCAACAAAGAGGCTTTCATTGTCAGCGAGATCCCGTAGGATGCTCCGCTCACATTTTTCGCAGAAGGAGACGCTATGAGCAAAGAACTTGAAGAAGGCCTGACCCTCGAACTGGACTGGAACAAACTCGAAAAAGCCGTTGAGGGCACCAAGGGAATTATCCCGGTGGCCGTACAGAACGCCGACACCAAAGAGGTCATTCTGGTGGCCTACATCAACCAGCAGGCCTTTGAAGAATCGCTGAAACGCAGAATGCTCGTGCTTTGGAGTTCCTCCCGCCAGGAGTTATGGATCAAAGGCGGCACATCCGGCGAAACCTTCGAGCTGGTCGAAGCACGCGTTAACTGCGAACAGAACTCGCTGCTGTTCATTGTGCGCCCGACCCGCGGCGGCATCTGCCACACCAAAAATGAAAACGGCGAGCCGCGCAACTGCTACTACCGCAAGATTGACCTTGAGACGCAGCAGCTCGAAAACCTCGATCCGTAAGGGCTGTTTCAAACAGAGGG
>CAZITJ010000044.1:10553-15286 GCA_964542135.1 uncultured Verrucomicrobiota bacterium | reverse complement strand
GGCCGGACGTGGAGACCACACACCTAAATTTTAACAATCAAAAAAACGCTTCCTACAGATATCCTGGGTGGTAAGTTCGGAATGAATTGTCAGGTAAATATTTGGATTTGACTTTTGCAAGCTTTCGCAATTCAAAATCGGGAACCGGCTCAAATACCGCATCCTCAAATATTCTTTTCAGCAAACTGTCGTAATTGGGGCCTGAAAAGAAGATCACGACATGGGGATCGAAAATATCTACCTCCTTTTTAACCACATCAATCCATGGAGACTGCCACTCCATTATTTTTGCAGAAGGTCGGCCTTTCGAATGGTCTTTTCCGATCTTGATTAAGTTATTCCAAATATACCGAGTTGATGCATCACGGACATGAAACCTCCCCTGAAAATGTTTTATCGCATTCCAAAACTGCCCACCATACCGAGGAAACCCATTATTTTCTGTTGTGAACCTCTTGTACACCCCAAGCAAATGGTCAACTCCCTTAGAACATTCGTACGAGCCCTCATATCCATTTGTTTCCTGCCCAAAATACATGACCCGAAGATTCGAAGAAAAATAGCCTTCTCGGGGATTAATCAATAATGGATTTGCTGGGCCACCATTTTTACTGTCTGGCACAGAACCCACCGTTGCCATGCATTTAGAAAATGCCTCCCTATAGATGCCTAAAAGATGTTCATATTTTTCAGTCATAAATTTCTCCGCTTTATTTTTTACAAAAGTACAAACTATTTAACCTCGCTCATTCTATCACGCCTCATTCCCCGCCAACAACACCAGCGAACCGGCAACAACGCGCACGTTTCCAACTTCGTTCAGAGCCTGCGGCAGGCGGGGATCCTGCTGGAGACGGCGGAGGGGTTCGTATTTCAGAATGGTTGGGCGGAATTCGATCAGCACATCCCCGCAGTAGAGTTTCAGTTCTGGGTCGAGCAGTCTATTCTCTACCGCTCCAGGATCACACGGTAACGGTTCGTTGTTTTGCATCTTAACAACCAATTCCCTTAACAAGGGGACATCAGAATTGGGTGCTAACATTGCAGGAAAAGCCATAACGATTTTTCTCAAATCGCTTGTCATTTCGCACTGTCCTGAACGCGGACCAAAACGGGAAAAAACCGGATAGAGTTTCATCTCCGGATAGTCCCCCTTCAACTCTGCAGACAGATATGCCGCTCGCTGAATGGCCGTCAAAAACTGTTCTCTGTTTAGATTCATACCTTGACAATATAAAAGCCAGTCGGACATTCAGCGTCTGGGTGATTGATTTATTTTTGGGGGCATGATGAACTCCGGAATGATGAAACGAAGCAAGACTCAGGCGGAGCGGCGGCTGGATTCTGAACGTACTTATCCCTGACGGCTGGCTCGATACAACAGCATGAGCAATCCCATGTTGGGCGACCATTTTGAGCAGACATTCCACGGCATCACATTCAGATGATTTTGTGTCGATTCGGGGTTGTGGCAGTGCCATTGCGCTTCACCGACATGCTCACAAAACCTGCATTGGATCGGAATGTTCAGCGGACGGTAGCGGCGAAGATATTCCCTCCACTGCTTTTCCAGCCGGGATTTCAGTCCTTTACGGGCTTCCTCTGTATTAACGATGGATGTGTCCCCAAGCAGAATCTTATCCGGAAGCTCTACGGTTATTTTCATAAGCCATCCTCCCTCAAAGCGCCCCGATGAGCCGGTGAAGTCCTCTGTAATGCACAATCCGCTCTCCATGTTTCCGGGAAAAGGAACGGTCAATATTGCCGGCAACGACAACCAGCTCCGCATCGGGATAACTTTGCGCAAAGGAAAGGAGGTGCCTGTGGCCGCCCTTTGCGTCCGCATTCCATTTTGCCTCAATGGCGACCGGTGGTTTACCCCGCCGGACAATTACAAAATCCACCTCCCGCCCCTGCTTGGTGCGCCAATATCGAACCTGCGACCGGACCCCCGAAGCAAGCAGTTCATTAAGGACAACGTGCTCCCACAAAATCCCCCGGTCTTCCGGACGAACCGTTAACCAGCCTTTGTTAAAAGCGACAAAACCGGTATCGAAACCATAGACTTTGGGCGCAGAGACAATCTCTTTGGTCTTGTTTGTAAAAAACGGTTTGATGACGATCATTGCATAGGTGTCTTCCAAAACACGGAGGTAGTTTTGCAGTGTCGTTCGGCTCACCCCGCAAGGGGATGCCATGGAACTGGCCTCAAAAATCGAGCCGCTCTGCTGCATCAGCAACTCGAAGAATTTCATAAACGAATCCCGCCGCTCCAGTCGGTAGAGTTCCTGAATGTCCTTTGCCCAGAACGCATCCAGCCATTCCTGGTAGTCTCGTTCGGGATACTCTCCGGCGAGATAGAAGGGCGGCAGACCGCCGCGCAGAAACCGATGATCCATTCCTTCTTTCCCAAAGCCCGCCAACTCCTCCAGGATCATCGGCGTGAGCCAGATGTCGCGTTTTCTTCCGGCTAATGTATCCCTGAATTTGGCCGAGGCTCCCAACGTTGAAGATCCCGTGGCAACAATCCGGGTCTCCGGATAATGATCGGCCGCAATTTTTAGCAATTCGGATGGATTGGAAAGGCGGTGAACCTCATCCAGCACAATCCTTGATGTTGAATATTGATCCAGAAAAGCTTCGGGGTCCTCCAGCATCCGCCGGGTTCGGGGCAGCTCACAGTCAAAATACTCGATATTTTGCAGGCTTTTGCACAAACAGGTTTTTCCGGCGCGGCGAACACCGCTGAGCCAGATTATGTTGCGCTCCCGCCATGCATCTTCGATGCGCTTCATCCAAACCGTTCGCTTTATCATGGTCAAAAGCTCTACCACCCAACCTTACTAAACGCAAACATAATTTCATATAGTATTACCATTTGCCACCGTATTTACATATAGTCATTCGCCATCTTATGTTTTCAAAACCCGAAGTATGACATTCCATGTCCGGCTCAAGCTGTTAGGATGTCCGCATGAAACGTTCGAAAACACAGGCGGAACGACTACTGGATCTCGATCGGCGGCTGCGCAACAGTGAATATCCCAACTGCACCTCCTTTGCGGCCGACTGGGAGATCTCCACCAAAACGGCGCAGCGGGACATCGACTTTCTGCGCGACCGCATGGGCGCGCCGATTGAATACGACGCTCTTAGACGGGGCTACACCTACACCGAGCCGACCTTTATGCTGCCCGCCGTGCAGATGAACGAGGGTGAGCTGGCGGCTCTGCTGATGGGATCCAAAATGCTGACCGCCTTTCAGGGGACGCCCATTGCCGAAAAACTGACGGCTGTTTTTGAAAAGCTCTCCGCCCTGCTTCCCGAGAATATCACCGTCCGTCCCGAAGAGCTGTTCACGCGCTTCAGCTTTACCGCCCCGCCCGCCATGCCGCTTTCTTCCAATGTGTGGAAAAAAGTCGTCCAAGGGTTGGAAACGCAGCGGATGTTGGAGATTCGTTACCGCAACTGGCGCGGCGAAGCAACTCATCGAGTGTCTCCGGTGCATCTGGCGAACCTGCAAGGCGACTGGTATCTGTTTGTGCAGTTCGAAGGGTTCGACAATTTTCGGCAGATCGCACTCTCCCGCATCCAGAACATCAAACTGCTACGTAAACAAAGCGACATTCAGGGAACATTCGATACCGACAAGGAGTTGGCGGATACCTTTTCCAAATTCGCCGGTGAAAACAAGCCGTTCCGACTGACCGTGCAGTTCAGCAAGGAGATTGCTGATGAAGTCATCTCCCGCCAATGGCACCCGAAGCAGGAAACCAAAATCCTGAAAGATGGGCGCGTGGAGATCAGCTTTGACGCCAAGGGCGACATCGAAGTCCAGCGCTGGATTCTCGCCTTTGGCCGCCATGCCAAAGTCAAAGCCCCAAAATGGCTTAAAGAGCAGATCACGGAAGAAGCCACGGCGATGCTCACTGACTGATTTTTCCAACCCTTGGAAAAACTACTTCTTCTTGAGGATGGCGCGCCAACCGGTGGCCGGCAGGGCCAGCGCCGGGGCATATGCCCGACATCGCGGGCGAATTCCATGAGATAGAATGCGTCGGGATCGAGCTCGCGCACCTATCCGAGAATGGGGCGGGCTTTTTTGCGCGGGCAGACGATCATCAGCTGGTTGACCGGGCCGGAACGTCCCTCTCCGCGGAAGGCGGTCACGGCCTATCCCGCATCGCGCAGTTGTTTTGCAATTTCATCGGACGCCGTGCGACTGAAGATACGCAGCGGCTGAGTGGACAGCTGACATTAAGGGACGTTCTGTGCAACTTATTTATTAAAAACATTTTATAAATCTATTAACACATTTTACAGCCGCTGTTAAGGGCAAGACGCTCCCGTTTTCTTCGATCCCGCGCCCTGGCGGCCCGAAACCGTAAAGCGAATGGTTTCCCCGAAATACTGACGAAGTTTCGTCTCAACCGTGATCGGTTGCATCGATGACTTCGGCAACGGCTGGAACTTTTTCTTTCAGGAGCCGTTCGATCCCGTTTTTCATGGTCATGCGCGCGCCCATGCAGCCTTTACAGCCGCCCTGAAGCTCGACATAGACCCTGGCGTCGTTGACGGTTGTGATTTTTGCGCCGCCGCCGTGCGTGGCCAGCGCCGGATTGATTTCCTCGTCCATAATTTTTTCGACGGCTTCAAGAATTTCTGTATCTGTCATAAGGCTCTCCCGTATTTTTCTGAAACATAAGCTTTATGCTCATCACAGTCAAAAACCA
>CAZITJ010000044.1:5703-10453 GCA_964542135.1 uncultured Verrucomicrobiota bacterium | reverse complement strand
GCTCTCCCGTATTTTTCTGAAACATAAGCTTTATGCTCATCACAGTCAAAAACCAATCTGCTGACTATTGCAATAAACAGCCTGACTGCACGTTAATAACGGATTTTGAAACTCCCCGGGAGGAGCGCCGGGAGATTCGACAGGAACTCTTCGAAAAAACAAGAGAACTGCGCCCAATGCTTGAAAACGAACGGGACATCATTTTCTACGAACCCGGTCTGTCATCAGAATATTCCGAGGATGAATCAGAAGCATTCGTTGAGTACATCAATGAAACCTATGAAGCCACCTCGCTTTCTCCGTACAGGATGATGCGCGGAAACCGGACCGCTCCGCCGGAAGGCGGCAGGACACCGTAAAGATTCACGCCGTTGTTTGACTTTTCCGCCGCCGCACCGTACTTTCCGGGCTTCATTTTTCACCGCAGAAAGAGGTTTCATGAACGAGTGGTTTTCCAATGCATTCAAGGGCGTGCTGATGGGCGCAGCCAATGTCATCCCCGGGGTGTCCGGCGGAACCATGGCCCTGCTGACCGGTATTTTTGAAAAGCTGATTCTGGCCATTCGCTCTTTTGACATCGATGCGCTCAAGCTGCTGATGAAAGGCCGCTTTAAAGCACTGGCAGACCACATCCACCTCCCCTTTCTTTCCGCTGTCGGCGCCGGCATCATCGTCAGCATCCTGAGCTTCGCCGAACTGCTCAAATTCCTGTTCGAGGACTATGCGCTCTATGTCTGGTCTTTTTTCTTCGGCCTGATTCTTGCGTCCGTCTTTTTTGTCTGGAAACGCATCCGCCGCATCACCCCGCCGGTTCTGCTGCTGTTCGCCGCCGGAGCGGCCGCGGCTGCGGCCATCGCGTTCCTGCGTCCGGCGGCGGAAAATGCGTCGCCGCCCTATTTATTCCTGTGCGGCATCATCGCCATGTGCAGCATGATTCTGCCCGGTCTGTCCGGATCCTATGTGCTGCTGCTGATGGGCAACTACCAACTGGTCATGATCGACGCGGTCGTCAACCGCGACCCGGCTCTTCTGCTGCCGGTCGCTGCGGGTGCGGCCATCGGGCTGGCGGCCTTCGCCCGCCTGCTGGCCTGGGTGTTCAAAAAATTTCATGACGGCACCATCGCGCTGCTGACCGGTTTCATCTTCGGCTCGCTGAGCATTCTGTGGCCCTGGAAAACCGCCCTTACGCAGGTTTTTGAATCGGGAGACCGCGCAAAAGAGAAAGTCATCGGCTACGACTATGCCCTGCCGGACCTGAGCCTTGAAACCGCCATCGCGCTCGGCATCATGCTGGTCGGAATCCTTCTTCTGAGCGGAATCGAAAAAAGCGCGGCGCGGCATGATGCGGACAACACACCGCCGGACCGTTGAGGCCCGGGGCCGCCGGCCGATCCTGAATCGAACAGGCTGCAGCCTTTGGCGGCATATTTCCCGTTACGTGCTCTATCCCGCGTCGCCGACAATCCGGACAGCAGACCGGCTTTTTTTACGTTTTTTGCAGTAACGGGTCATGACCCGCGCAAAGCGGAACAGATCCCGAAACGGAGACAGCGGATTCTTATGCAGCTTACAGCCGCGGGTAATACGCACAGACCCGACCCGAATCCGCCGGGATGCAATATTCAGCAGGGTCTCGAACTCCGACGGAAGCGTGGATTTTTCAGCCAGCAGAAACGGAAGCACATCACAGCGATAGAACCGGAAGCCGCACGGCGGATCGGCGATATAGACATCGAGAAGCCGATTCAGCCAGGTACTCATCTGCCGAACCGTCCATCGCCGGACCGGCGTCAGCCGGCAGGTCCCCGCCATGCGGTTACCGATCAAAACCGGTATATGGGTTCGGTAATAGGTTTCAATAAACGTCGGAATCTGATCGGGATCATGAAATCCGTCCGCGTCGAGAGCCACCACGGCATCAAATTTTTTTTCCAGTGCATAGTTGAACCCTTCCGTCAGTGCGGCGCCCTTGCCGCCGTTGACCGTCCGGCGCAGCACGGTCGCGCCCGCCGCCTGCGCCCGGTCTGCTGTGGCATCCCGGGAGGCATCATCCACGACGATCACATCCGGCACGTAGAGCCGGGACTGTGTCACGACATTGCCGACCGTCGTCTCTTCACAAAACGCCGGAATAACAACGGCGACCCGTTCGACCTCTTTATACTGGGCAATGGTTGCCATAGGGCTCGGAACCTCCTCGAACATTCAGGCGGGCTTCAGTCCGCGCGTGCCAGCTCATCGGCCCGGTAGGAAGACCGCACCAGCGGCCCGGCGGCGACGCCGGTAAAGCCGATTTGACGGGCACGTTCGGCAAGCATGTCAAAATGCTCCGGAGAAATAAAGCGCTCAACCGGGTGATGTTCGCGGGTCGGCGCCAGGTACTGGCCGAGCGTCAGCAGGCGCACGCCGGCCTCAAACAAATCTTCCAAACATTGGGAAATCTCCTCGTCCGTCTCGCCCAGTCCGAGCATCAGGCCGGATTTTATCAGACACGGGCTGCCGGAAGCATCCGACAAGTCCGTCCTGCAAGTCCACTCTGCCGCCTTACGCAAGGTCGCCAGAGACTGCGTATAGCTTGCCTGCGGACGAATCGTTTTCTGAAGCCGTTGCACGGTTTCCAGATTGTGGTTGAACACATCCGGCCCGGCGTCGAGCACCGTGTCGAGGTGGTTAACAAAATCAGGCGTCAGCACTTCGACCGAAACCGTCGGCAGCTTTTCCTTCACGGTGCGGATCGTCTCCGCAAAAGCCTGCGCGCCGCCGTCGGGCAGGTCATCGCGGGTTACACTGGTGATCACCACATGGCGCAGTCCCAGCTTTTCTGCGGCCTCGGCCACGCGGGCGGGTTCATCGGGATCCACCGGATCCGGCGTTCCGGTGCGGACGTTGCAGAAGCGGCAGTTGCGCGTACAAACGCTGCCGAGAATCATCACCGTGGCCGTCCCACGGTTCCAGCACTCATGCCGATTCGGGCATTTCGCGCTGGCGCACACCGTATTCAGGTTCAGATCGGCCAGCAGCCTGCTCACATCCGGATAGTTTTCATCCGTGGCAATCGGGCGGCGCATCCACTTCGGCAGCCGCTGCGCTTTGGGTTTTAGTTTTTCAATACTTTGTACATTCATCGCAAAGCAACTTTCATATTGGCTAGAGGTCGGGAGTTGCCTCAAACCTAGATTCTCCAGTCTCCCGAAAGAATAGGGGGTAGACGTTTTAACTCCGAATGCAACGAATTATGGAGAAGGCACCTTTCTTCAATCAAATCCATGAGCGTCACTTCGTTTTATATTCCGCTGAGTCTTCCGCGACTTTCAGTAATTCGGATTCAGCCGTCATCAGCTTCCCAGTGTAGAGCGCCTCGACAGGAAAACACATTTCATAATCGTTCCAGACCAGATTCCCATGCTCGACAGAAAATTGAGCAAACTTATCTTGCTCAAGATATTTTCGAAGCTCGGGATGCGCCTGCTGAAGGAATGACGAAAAATCTATCGTCTGGACATGTCCGTCCGAGAAGGTGATCTCCAGTCGACATTCACCAAGCTGACGCACCTCCTGAATATTTATTTCTCTACCTGCCTGTAATGTCATTTGATCCTCCGTGTGATCTTCTCCGAGCGGATGCTTTTATGCAGAACGAAATAATCAACCCACTTCTGAACGATATCATCTGCGTACGCCTTAACGATGCTCTTGAACGCACTCATCTGTGTTTCATCGAGCGGACGACGGCCTTTTACATTCGCAAACTGGATTGATACAACATTTCCGTTTTCAAGTATTAAGGTGGCTCTACCCTCGGCCCCCTGAAACAACCCGTGGACGTGAACTGGCTCATGTTCATTTGAATAAAACAGAACCGTCAGTCCAAAATACTCATATAGCTTCGGCATTTATCACTCCAAACAGGTCAAGAATAGCCGCTTTCCCGCATCAACCATCACGATTCCGCGTTTTGTATTCCGCCGAGTCTTCCGCCACCATCAATTCTTCTTTCGAGCCTTCCCATTGCATGCGGAATTCCAATGTGTCGGCCGACAAGTCTGCACCGCAATCCCACTCAACAAAATACTTTCCATTCCGAACCCGAACGAACTCGTCTTTGCTTTTCAGAGCCTTAAATGCTGGCGCATCCAGATAGCAGCCCACATCAACCGTTCCAACCCGGCCATCTTCAGTAACCACGCGCAAAACAGCGCCCTCTAAAGGAAAAACTTCTCGTATAATCATTGATCCAACCCCCGAATTGGCAATGGAGTCCGCCCGTTAACGGCCAGTTCCCAGTCTGCCAGCAGATCTTCCTGATGTATTTCAATCCAAGCCACCACCAACTTGTGTTTTTTGGGAGAAAGGTTCCCTGCAAGAACCGTTCCGTCATCAATCGCATAAACAGCAACCTGATCCTGATATTCCGCATGAATATGAGGCCGATGATGCTTTTCCGTGTCATAGAAAAACATTCGTATCAAAACCCCGTAAAACATGGAAATCGTCGGCATATTTCCCCTTTTTGTTTCCAAAGAATACCCGCTTTTCCAAACATTGGAAGAAATGTTTCCAAGGTTTGGAAAAAGGCAGAACCCTCGCCCCTCCATTTTTCCAATGTTTGGAAACATTCTGATTTCCCGCGCTCGGGAAATCAGCCGGAAAGGGTTTCGATCAGAGTCTGCAGTTTTTCACGTTTTTCGATCAGCCCGGCTTTGCGCTTTTCTTCGCCGGAGACGACGTCGGCAGGTGCCTTTTTGACGAA
>CAZITJ010000044.1:0-5603 GCA_964542135.1 uncultured Verrucomicrobiota bacterium | reverse complement strand
CGGCTTTGCGCTTTTCTTCGCCGGAGACGACGTCGGCAGGTGCCTTTTTGACGAAGTTTTCGTTGGCAAGTTTTTTCGTGATCCCGTCAATGCCTTTTTCAACGGTTTCGAGCTGTTTTTTGAGGCGCGTGAGTTCGGTGTCGACATCCACCAGTCCCTCAATGGACATATACACGGTTCCCAGCCGGCTCAGGCCGCTGGGCATCGCCCCTTCGGGTGTGAAGTCGCGGTTGATCTCAACCGTCCCGGCACCGAGCAGCGCGGTGACCGAGTCCAGATCCGCCTGCAGCTGCTCACCGGCGGCCTTTTTGGCGGGACGAATCACAAACGCCGCCTTCTGTTTCGGCGTCAGGTTGTAGTCGCTGCGCAGCGTGCGGCCGGTGCGGATGAGGTCGTGTTTGGCATCGACATAGTTGACGGTGTCGCTCTGAACGCCCCACTCGCTCAGGTCTTCACTGGAAAGGGCCTGCGGCCAGGGTGCGAACTGAATGGACTCGGCGGAGACGTTGTAGCCCATGCCGTGCCACAGCTCTTCAGTGATAAACGGGATAAAAGGATGCAGCAGGCGGATGGCGCTGGAGAATACGTAGTGCATGACCTGCTCAACTTCCTGTTTACGCGTTGCGTCGTCACCGCGGAACACGCCTTTGGAATATTCGACATACCAGTCGCAATAGTGATGCCACATGAAGTCATACAGGGTCAGCGCCGCGTCATTGAAGCGGTACCGCGCCAGATTATCTTCCGTATTGCGAACGGCTTCACTGAGCTTGGCGAGAATATGCTGGTCGTCCGGGCTGAGCGACATGCCGCTGAAATCAATCTGTTCGGGGTCGATGGCTGCATCGGTCGTGGCGTTCATTTGCATGAAGCGCGCCGCGTTCCAGATTTTGGTGCAGAAGTTCCGGCCCACCTCGAATTTTTCATCGTTAATGTATACATCCTGGCCGGTTGCCGTCAGCATCATCAGGCTGAAGCGCAGGGCATCGGCACTGTATGTTGAGATAATATCCAGCGGGTCAATGGAGTTGCCGAGACTCTTGCTCATCTTGCGACCCTGATCGTCGCGAACGGTTCCGTGAAAATAGACGGTATCGAACGGGATTTCGCCCATAAATTCCAGGCCGGCCATAATCATCCGGGCCACCCAGAAAAAGAGAATTTCCGGGGCCGTCGCCAGGGTCTGCGTCGGGTAAAAGTGTTTCAGATCCTCGGTCTGCTCCGGCCAGCCGAAGACACTGAAGGGCCAGAGCCATGAGGAAAACCAGGTGTCGAGGACGTCTTCGTCCTGCCGAATGGTTTCGGCCGAGCACTTCGGACAGGCCGCAGGTACGTCTCTGGCCGCCCACTCGTGCCCGCAGTCGTCGCAGTAAAACACGGGGATGCGGTGTCCCCACCAGATCTGACGGGAAATGCACCAGTCGCGGATGTTTTCCATCCATTCGAGATATACTTTGGTCCAGCGCTCCGGAACAAACCGGATACGCCCGTCGCGCACCGCCTCAATGGCCGGTTTGGCCAGCGGTTTCATATCCACAAACCACTGCGGCGACAGACGCGGCTCAACCACGGTTGAACAGCGGTAGCAATGGCCGACCGCATGCATGTGCCTGTCGGTTTTTTCGATCAGCCCGCCGTGCGTGAGGTCTTCGACCAGCTGCTTGCGGCACTCGAAGCGGTCCAGTCCTTCGTAGGGTCCGGCCGCGGCGTTCATAACCCCGTGATCGTCCATGACGTTGATCGGCTCCAGGTCGTGGCGCAGGCCGATTTCAAAGTCGTTCGGGTCGTGCGCCGGAGTGACTTTCACGCAACCGGTTCCGAATTCGGGTTCGACATATTCATCTGCAACCACCGGAATTTCTCTGCCGAGAACGGGAAGAACCAGCGTTTTGCCGACCAGATCCTTGTAGCGTTTATCGCGCGGGCTGACGGCCACGGCCACATCGCCGAGCATCGTCTCCGGGCGGGTGGTGGCAACGACCACCCTGCGCTTTTCGCCTTTGACCGCGTAGCGAATGTGATAGAGCGCCCCTTCGGATTCGACATGCTCGCTTTCTTCATCCGACAAGGCCGTGGTACAGCGCGGGCACCAGTTGATAATCCGGTTTCCCCGGTAAATCAGTCCTTTCTCGTACAACCGGCAGAACACTTCCTGCACCGCCCGGCTGAGGCCTTCATCCATGGTGAAGCGTTCACGATCCCAGTCGCAGGAACATCCCAGTTTTTTCAGCTGGTTGATAATGGTGCCGCCATAGTCCTCCTTCCACGCCCAGACCTCTTTCAGAAAGGATTCGCGCTCAAGATCGTGGCGGCTCGTCCCCTCTTTCGCCAGCTTGCGCTCGACGACGTTCTGCGTGGCGATTCCCGCGTGGTCGGTGCCCGGCACCCACAGCGCGTTTTTGCCCTGCATGCGCCACCAGCGGATGAGCACATCCTGAATGGTATCATTGAGCGCGTGGCCCATGTGCAGAATACCGGTCACATTCGGCGGCGGAATCACGATGGTGGACGGATCCCTGGTCTCCGAAGGGTCCACTGCAAAGGCCTTTTCCTCCAGCCATTGGGCGTACCACTTTTCTTCAACCGCTTTCGAATCGTAGTTTTTTGGAAGTTCACTCATATTCATAAATCCTCTGTTTCCAAACAGTGGAAACTCTGGTCATAATTTTTCCAATGTTTGGAAAATCAGCTTTTGGCTTTTTCCTCTTCCAAAAACAATTTGTATTCGACGGAATCCACCAGCGCCTCCCAGGAGGCTTCGATGATGTTCTCGGAGACGCCGACTGTGCCCCAGGTGTTCTCCCCGTCACCGGACTCGATCAGCACGCGCGTCTTGGCGGCCGTCGCCTCCTCGGGATCGAGGATGCGCACGGAGTAGTCCTTGAGCACCACGTCGGCGATGACCGGATAAAAGCGGATCAGCGCCTTGCGCAGCGCAGCGTTCAGGGCATCGACCGGGCCGTCGCCCTCCCCCACCGTAAACTCCGTTTCGCCGCCGACCTTCACCTTAACAGAGGCCACCGAACGGCAGACGCTGCTTTCGGCGCGGCGATCCACATCCACGTTAAAACTCACGAGATCAAAGAAGGACCTGTGCTTTTTGAGCACTTTTTTGATCAGCATATGCACCGAGGCATCGGCCGATTCATACTCGTAGCCCTCTTTTTCCATCTCTTCGAGCTGCTTGAGCACCTCTTTGACTTCGGGCGATTTGCGATCCAGCTCCACACCCATTTCAACGGCTTTTTCCACCACATTGCTTGCGCCAGACAGCTCGGAAATCAGAATGCGCCGCTGGTTGCCGACCGCATCCGGGCTGATGTGCTCAAAACTCTGCGACACCTTGCGCACGCCGTCCACGTGCATGCCCGCCTTGTGCGCGAAGGCGCTGTCGCCCACAAACGGCTGCTTGGTGAACGGACGGATATTGGCCTGCTCATAGACAAACAGGGACAGCGCCCGCAACTGCTTGAGATGTTCATCCTCCGGCAGGCAGGTCCGTCCCATTTTCAGCATCAGGTTCGGGATCACCGACGCCAGATTGCAGTTACCTACGCGCTCGCCGATGCCGTTGATCGTCCCCTGCACGTGCACCGCCCCGGCGTTCACACCGGCCAGTGCATTGGCCACACCCAGCTCACCGTCGTTGTGCGTATGCACACCCACCGGGGCATTGCACGCCTCGATAACCGATCGGGTGATTTGCGCCACGTCCTCCGGCAGCGCGCCGCCGTTGGTCTCGCACAAAACAAGACAGTCCGCGCCCGCTTCGGCGGCGGCCATCAGCGTGGACATCGCGTATTCCGGGTTGTCCTTATAACCGTCAAAGAAATGCTCTGCGTCGTAGATCACCTCTTTGCCGCTCTCTTTCAGATAGCGGACGCTGTCGGCGATCATCGTCAGATTCTCCTCCGGCGTCGTCTGCAGCACCTCGGTCACATGCAGCAGCCAGCTTTTACCAAAGAGGGTGCACACCGGCGTATCCGCCTGAAGCAGCGCGGCGAGACCCTTATCCGCTTCCGGCTTGATATGAGCGCGACGGGTTGATCCGAAGGCGGCCACCTTTGCGTATTTGAGCGGCACGTCTTTAATGCGGCGGAAAAACTCCATGTCTTTGGGGTTGGACGCGGCAAACCCGCCCTCGATATAGGCGATGCCGAACTCGTCCAGCCGTTTGGCGATCTGCACCTTGGCGACCGCGGAAAAAGAGACGCCTTCCGCCTGCGCTCCATCGCGCAGCGTTGTATCATATATTGCTATGTTTTTTGCACTCATAATTTTTCCCCAAAAGTCCGGTAGATTAGCCAATCCCCTCTTTGATTCAAAGCCCCGAGACGGCCTTTTTATGGAGAACTCCGGCTGAATCCGCCGTGTCGTTCACTCAGACAAAGAATTCCGCGGCGGCGGAAATGAACCCCTGAACAGCACCGTACGCCGCCGCAGCTTCCCTGGAAAGCGACCGGCAGGCCGACTGAAACGTCCCCGGGCCGGGAACAATCAGTCCCACGGCAACAAAAAAGAGATTGGCCAGATAGATCAGTGCATACGAGAAAAGCCGGCCGTGTTCTGTCACATCCGGCTGGGGCTGCGCGAGCATGTACACGGTGAAGGTAATATGAAACCCCCACGTCAAACCAACCGCCGCATGCCACCACGGCGTATACGGAGACAGGTTCCAAATCCATCCGGCGGCGTACCAGGCGGCGATCACCACGGCGGTATAGAAAGGGAAAAAGTACGGCGCGAGCGAGATCATAAAATTGCTCTTCGAGAGCATCACGTGTCCGCCTTTTTTGCCCACCTTCATCTTCCCGACCTTTGCACCGAACAGCATTCCCCAGAACGCATGCGTCAGTTCATGACCCAGCACATAGATCCGAAACGCCCGCGGCAGCAGAAAAAAGCCGCACACCGAAACCGCAAACCCTGCCGGAAACGCCCACATCACCCCGCCGGAAGAGCGGCCCGGCGCACAGCACAGCAGAAAAAAAACCGTACGGGATGCCGCCCAGCAGAGCGGAAGCAGGACCAATCCAATCACGAACTTCAGAACCTTTTTCACGTGCCGGATGATAGAAATAAAAAAACCGCAAAAGCGAATGCTTTGCGGTCTTTTTTCGTTCTCAAACGCCCGCCTTCGCTGAAGCTTCAGCGCGGCAACTTTTGCGATGCAGTTCCATCACGAAGGCGGAAGCTTTGGCAAATATTACCAAAGACGTTTCTTTGCAAAAGCCCGTCCGGATCCGGTTTTCAGATACGCCTCAAATTCCGACGCCTGTTGCCGCGTTAAAAACGCATGATAGCTCACCAAAGACCACGGCTTATACTTTGCGGTATGCGGAGAACCGCCCTCGTTGTGTTTCTGCAAACGAGCTTTTAGATTATCGGTCAACCCAATGTACGTTTGATCAGGGAAAACTTCACTTCGTATCAGATAGACGTAATACATAAGCAAAACGATCGCGGAGGAACGCCCTCCTACGCTAAAGCTCCGGCGGGCAGCCTTCGTCAATTCTCCGGCTTGCCAGCCGAAGCCTTGGCGAAGGCTGGTGGAGGTAAGGGGAGTCGAACCCCTGACCTCTTGAATGCCATTCAAGCGCTCT
>CAZITJ010000043.1:0-15560 GCA_964542135.1 uncultured Verrucomicrobiota bacterium | reverse complement strand
TTAAACGTGTAGCAGTGATGCAGCCAGAGGGGACCCGCCCTCTGCCGGGCACTTGATCCCATACTTTTAAACGTATGGGACATATTTTTTGTAAACACATTTATATAAACAATATACATAAATACACATTAATTTTTATCTGGACTCCTTTTTTATGATTTTAATGTAAAAATCACCTTTTTTGTTGCAAATGATTGAATATTTCGCATATAAAGTCGTTTTTGAGAGGAGCGGTATAATGAAACGCAACGAAAGACAAAACAGATCCCGGTCCCGCAGACCGGATCGCAAACGACAAGCACTCCCGGCAGCCGGGCCGTATATGAATGAGCAGGTCGACTGCCTGCTGCATGTTTTTATCTACTGAGATTTGCGCGGAAGGCGGAGCTTCTGATGAACCATGAAATTATGACGATTGAGGAAGTGGCCGCCTATCTCCGGGTGTCGGAGCGAACGGTTTACGACTGGGCCCACAAAGGACAGCTTCCCGGCGGTAAAATCGGAACCACCTGGCGGTTTAAACGCCGGGATATTGAAAACTGGGTGAATCGCCATCTGGGAACCGCCGTTCCCTCCAAACCGCCTCAGTCGGCGGCGGCTCTGCCGAATATTCTTACGCCGGACCGGGTGGTTTTTTTCGACTACACCGAAAAAAAAGAGGCGTTGCAGACGCTTTGTGCAGTGCTGGCCGGAACAGCGGCGGTGCATCATGCCGAAGAACTGGAACAGGGCATTTTCAGACGCGAAGAGCTGATGAGCACCGGGATCGGATTCGGCGTCGGAGTTCCGCATGTCCGGCTGCAGACCGTGGATGAGTTGGTGATGGCCCTGGGGATAGCCCGTGAACCGCTTCAGGATTATGACTCGCTGGATGGGCAGCCGGTGCAAATCGTCTGTATGCTGGCGGCCGGCAGCGGTCAGCATCCGCAGTATATCCGGGCGCTGTCGGCCATCAGCGCCCGCTTGCGGCAGGAAACACTTCGCAGGGCGCTGATCAACGCGCCGCATGCTGCCGAGGCGTATCGGCTTTTCACGGGCGAGGAGGGCTGATCAATGGGATTGTTCGCGATTATCGGGCTGTGCGTGCTCGGCGGCATTCTCGGGGCGTCGGTTTTTCAGAAGCTGCATGTGCCGCAGGTGGTCGGGTATATCGTCATCGGCGTGCTGATCGGCGAGAGCGGACTGCAGGTGGTGGATCATGCCGATGTCCTGGCTCTGCAGCCGTTCAACCTGTTTGCGCTCGGCCTGATCGGGTTTCTGGTCGGCGGCGAACTGCACGGATCCATCTTTAAAAAATACGGACGGCAGTTTACGGCCATTCTGCTCGGGGAGGGCGTGACGGCGTTTCTGCTGGTGGGGATTCCTGCGACATTGACCGTCTGGCTGGTGGCGCACGACTGGACGGTTGCACTGGCCGCAGGCGTTGTGCTCGGCGCGATTGCTTCGGCAACCGATCCGGCGTCAACCATGGATGTTCTTTGGGAATATCGAACGGCGGGGGTGCTGACGACGGCGATCATCGCGATTGTGGCGCTGGATGATGCGCTGGCGATGACGCTCTATGCCATCGGAACCAGCGCGGCTCAGATGATGACCTCGGGCGGCGGCGAGATCGGCCGGGCGCTTTTCCGCGTTTCCGTCGAGTTGTTCGGATCGGTACTGACCGGTCTGACCGCCGGCTTTCTGCTCAATCTGATTCTGCGTTTTCTTCCGCAGAAGGAACGCCGTCTGGGTCTGGCGCTGGGTGTGATTCTGCTGACGGTCAGTGCTGCGGCGGTTTTTCACATGGATGTGATTCTGGCGACCATGTCTGTCGGCATCCTGCTGACCAACATTGCACCGCGCCGCAGCAAAGAGCTTTTTGAGGTCGTTCGTTCCTTTTCGTCACCGATCTATATTCTCTTTTTTGTGCTGGTCGGTGCGCGGCTGGGCATCCGCAATATGCCCCCGTGGATCTGGGGGCTGGTGGCGGTGTATGTGCTGATGCGCAGTCTCGGAAAATGGGCCGGGTCGTATTGGGGCGGCCGGGTTGCCGGAGCCGAGCCGGCAGTCTGTCGGTACATGGGGCTTTCCCTGTTTGCCCAGGGCGGAGTGGCGGTCGGTCTTTCGATTATGGCGTCTCATCATTTGAACGGCATTGCCGTCACGGAGCATCTTTCGCTCGGGGATCTCATTATTTTCACAGTGACCGCGACAACGCTGGCCGTGCAGCTTATCGGCCCGCCCTGCACCCGGCTCGCTGTGCAGCTTGCCGGGGAAACGGACCGTAATATAACCGAAGAAGATGTGATCGCCGAACTGACCGTCGGCGATGTGATGAACCCCGATATCCGTCCGATTCCCGAAAATATGCCCGTCTCGGCCGTACTGAAGAAGTTTTCCGAAAACGACAGTCTGGTTTATCCGGTGGTTGCGCCTGAAAACGACCGCATACTCGGAGTGCTCACCTTTGAATCGCTTAAAGAATTGCTGGCCGACTCCGGAAGCTGGCCGTGGCTGGTGGCCGGCGATGTGATGGAGCCGATACAGGACCGCACAGCGGCGTCCGCACCGCTGGGTGCGGCTCTGGACGACATGAGCCGCGCGCAGATCGAAGCCCTGCCGGTCCTGCGCGGCAACGGATCCGAAGAAGCCGTCGGCATTCTCGATCAACGCGATGCCCGCCGCCGTATCCGGGACCAATACATCCGACGCACCGCCGCCGGCTGATGCGTGTTTTGGCGGATAAATATCTTGGATTAAATACGTTGGATTTTATAATCCCTGTTTAAATCAACAGGTTGTCAACAGTTTGTTAACAGGAGAAGTCCAATGGATTCAGGAGAACGAAATCAACCGGACGTGATTATTCAGCGCAAAGGGATCGGCGTGGAGACGCTCGGACTTTTTCTCGGCGCGGCCCTGCTGGGCGCCGCAGCCGCCGTTTCCATTCTGCGCATGATCGAAGGCGGGGCCGAAACCGTCTCGATGACCGGGTTGCTGACCTTTCTTTTTACACTGGGGCTGGTGCTGGCCGCCATGGTGCTGGCTGTGGTTGCCATTTCACTCAGCCGGGTGGCGGAACGCTCGATTGAGCGCACGGCCGCTGCGGTACGAACCGCACCTGCCGCCGCACCGGCTGCGGTGCCTGTCGACGAAATTGTTGAACGCCTGGAGGCCTCCGTTCAGGAACTCGGTTCATCCATTACCAACGGCATTTACGGAAACTTTGCTTCGCTTTCCGAAGAAATTCAGCAGACGCTGCCGACCCGCGACGGGTTGCGTGAGGACGTGACCGATGCGATTGAAAAAACGCTGGCCGATTTGCGGCCTGTTTCTGCAGAGCCGGCCGCTCCGACTGAAGACGAACAGATGCGTGACGAAATGCCCGTTGCGGTTGATGAAGCGGAACGCGCGCCGGATCAGCCGGTCGCAGAGCGTGAACCGGATCCGGAGCCGCCTTTTTCGGAAGAGGAAACAGCGTCTGCGGCTATCGACGAATCCGATCATGAGGCGCGCGAACAGGCGGATAAAAAATACGATGAATTCAAAAATATCGTTCTGCTCGGCATTGCAAATTTTCCCGGCGTCGTGGCCCGTAAAATCGGGGAGGGACACTACCGCACGGAAGGGGATGAACTGGTGGACGGAGCGTTTATTGCCAACAGTGAAACCGTTGCCGTCTGCACCTTCTGTCTGGATGAAACGATTGCTGATCGGTTCATGGGCGAACAGGGGGATAGCTTCAACGGCTTCCTGAAGTCTCTTCTGCACGAGCTGAAAAAGAGTCATTTTTCGCGTGTTTTCTTTGTGTTTGACCGGTCCCTGAGCGATCAGAGCCCGTACGCGCGGGCGCTCAATGAGTTCAGTCTCGGCGTCAACTCGGAAACATTTTCCCGCTTTGAACTCTTTGAAGGCTCTGCCGACGTCGTCATTCCGCAGCTGACCGAGCGCGTCAGTCGTCTGATGGAAGCGGACGATGCGGCTGAAGATGCCGGCGAACCGGTTCCCGAGCTTTCCTTTCGAAGCCGCATGGGATCGTGACGCTTTAAACAGTCCGTCTGTAAACTCCGGAGGTTCCTGTGTTGAACGGAGCCTTCGGCTTTCATTCAAATTGAGGTCGTATGAATAACAAATCACGAAAAAGTGCTTCCAGGAAGCGTTATGCACTGGGGCTCGACTTTGGAACCGAATCGGTTCGGGCGTTGGCCGTGAATTGCGAAACCGGCGAGGAAGCCGCCGAGGCGGTTGAGTCGTATGCGCATGGCGTGATCACCGACACGCTTCCCTCCGGGGGACAAAAGCTGCCGCGAGACTTCGCACTTCAGTGTCCCGCGGATTACGTCGAGAGTGCGCTGGCTGTTATTCGCCGGACACTCGACCGAATTGATGCGGCCGACATCGTCGGCATCGGCACGGATTTCACGGCCTGCACCCTGCTGCCAATTCAAAAAGACGGCACCCCGCTGTGCGAGTGCAGAGAATTCAAAGACAATCCGTATGCGTGGGTCAAGCTGTGGAAACATCATGCTGCGCAGCCGTGGGCCGATCGCGTGAATGCCCTTGCACGTAAACGCGATGAAAAGTTTCTTGCCTATTGCGGCGGGACGGTGTCCAGCGAATGGCTGCTGCCCAAATGCTGGGAAACATTGGAAAACGCGCCGGAGATATACGCCGCCGCCGATCGGTTTATTGAAGCGGGCGACTGGATCGTTCAGCAGCTCACCGGTTCGTTCAGCCGCAACGCCTGCGCCGCGGGCTATAAGGGTCTGTGGAGCGAGGAACTCGGCAATCCTTCCGCCGAGTTTCTCGCCGCGCTCGACCCCCGGCTGGCCGGACTGAACGAGAAACTCATCGAGCGAATCGTTCCCGCCGGCATGCAGGCCGGAACCATATCGGACGCATTCGCCGCCCGGAGCGGGCTTGTCGCCGGCACGCCGGTTTCCGCCGCCATCATCGATGCGCACGGCGGCGTACCCGGTATGGGCGTTGCCGAACCCGGTCCGCTCTGTATGATCATGGGCACCTCGGGATGCCACCTGCTTCCTGCACACGAACGGCATCTGTTTGCCGGATACGCCGGGTTGGTTAAAGACGGCATCCTGCCCGGCTTCTACGGCTATGAGTCCGGTCAGGCGGCTGTCGGCGATCTGTTCGGATGGTTTGCAAAAGATTTTATGGGTGTGCCCTTCGATGAAATCACCGAAAAGGCCCGGGCCCTGCCCCCCGGCCGGAGCGGTCTCATCGCGCTCGACTGGATGAACGGCAACCGCAGCATCCTGATGGATGCCGGCCTTTCGGGTATGATCCTCGGCCTGACACTCGCCACCCGGCCCGAAGAAATCTATCGCGCGCTGATCGAGGCCACCGCCTTCGGCACCAAAATCATTATTGATTCCTACCGCGACAACGGCATCCCCGTCACCGGACTGGTTGCCTGCGGCGGGCTCGTGAAATCCGAACTCATTATGCAGATTTATGCGGACGCGATCGGCCTGCCGATCACGGTGTCGGCCTCGGGGCAGGCCGTTGCGCTCGGCTCAGCCATTTTCGGTGCTGTCGCCGCCGGCACTGCCCGCGGCGGCTTCGATACGGTCGCCGCGGCCGTCAAAAACATGACCCGGCCCGGTGTTCGGACCTTCATGCCGGACCCGGAAACCGCCGGCGTTTACCGGGAGCTCTTTTCCCTCTACAGGCAATGCCATGATCTTTTCGGTATCGAAAAGCCGGAGATCATGAAGAGCCTCAGGCAACTAAAAGGGAGCCCCTGAGAACCGAGTGGAAAACCCCGTAAACGACGGCGGGTTTTCTGTTTTTTTTTGTGCATGCATACCCGGCCTCTGCACCCGAACAGGCCTTCTGACAGAGGGCACCGCAACGATGGCTGACTCCCGGAAAAGATCGACCTTCTGCCGAAGACCTGCTGCGTCGACAGCATCGTATCGGGCCCTCTGGACGGTCGCCTTCCCGTTGATTATCACGTCCGCATCCACCTCGGTGCTGCATTTTTGCGACCGCATGTTTCTGGCATGGTACAGTCCGACCGCCCTGCAGGCGGCGGTGCCGGCCGGAATTCTTTTCTTCACCCTGGTCTGCGGTTTTATGGCCGTTGCCGCTTTCGCCAACAGTTTTGTGGCGCAGTATTACGGGAGCGGGAATCTGCACGGATGCAGTCGATCGGTGGCGCAGGCCATTCTGCTGGCACTGTGTTCCTGGCCGCTGATCTGGCTGCTCATTCCCGTCGGGCTGCTCGCGCTCAATGCCGGCGGACACGCGCCGGAGGTGTTGGCGCAGGAACGGATCTATTTTTCCATTCTCATGATCGGCGGGGTCTATGTTCCGCTGATGCCTGCGGTGGGGAGTTTTTTTTCCGGCCGCGGGAAAACCCGTGTCATCATGGGCTGCATTCTGATTGAAACCGCGGTGAATCTGATCCTGAACTGGATCCTGATCTTCGGTGCCGGGCCGATTCCGGCGCTGGGAACGGCCGGCGCGGCCATCGCGTCGGCAACGGCCGGATTCACTGCGCCGCTGCTGATGCTTTGGCTGTATTTTTCCCGTAAAAACGACCGGCTGTATGCCACCCGCCGGCTGTTTTATTTCGATGCCCCGCTGTTTCGACGACTGTTGCGCTTCGGGGTCCCTTCCGGCATTCACATGGTGCTCAACATCGGATCGTTTTCCATGTTTGTGATGCTGCTGGGGCGGCTCGGTGAGACTGCGCTGACGGCCGCCAACATTGCCCTTAGCGTCAACATGATCGCCTTCATGCCGGCCATCGGCATCGGGCAGGCTGCCGGTACGCTGACCGGCCAGCATCTGGGCCGCCGGGACTTTCGCGGTGCGGCTGTTTGCGGTTGGCGCGCGGTGCACCTCGGCTGGATCTTTGCCGGGCTGGCAGCCGCCAGCTTCGTGCTGATTCCCGATGTCTATATTCGACTGTTTGCGCAGGGCGATGCCCTCTCCGCCGTCGTCTTCCCAAAAGCCCGTCTGCTGCTGCGTTTTGCGGCCGGCTGGGGGCTGCTGAATGCGACCAACCTGATTCTGGCCGGTGCGCTGCGCGGCGCCGGCGACACGCAGTTTGTTATGTGGTATCAGACTTCCGTGGCCTGGCTGATTTTCGGGGCGGGGGAGCTGCTGATTGTGCTGGTGCTGGACGGCGGGCTGGTTGCTGCGTGGAGCTGGGCGCTGGTTTATATCACGCTGCTGGCCGCCGGCATGGCGGTCCGCTTCCGTTCCGGCCGGTGGCAGGAGATTGAGCTCATCGATCGCCATGAACCGCCGGCCGAATCCTCGGAAGGGCTGCCGGTTGCATAGTCGGCGCGAGCCGCAGTCTTTCCAATGGTTGGACTCGTCACGTTCTGCTTTTTCCAGGCATTGGAAACCGTCAGCACCTCAGGCCGTCTCTGTTTCATCGCCCCCGCACATCCGCCGCCGCCGCGCCTGCTTCGGGGGCAAGCGTTGATGTCCGTTTGGATCGGCGGGTTACCCCCCGGCCGCGGTCGTCCCGGAATCCCGGTAGTCTGAAAATTTCATGGACATGATGCGCGACACCCCGCGGTTGGGCATGGTGACGCCGTAGATGACATCCGCGGACGAAATGGTTCGCCGGCTGTGCGTGATCAGAATGAACTGTGAGCGGTCCATAAAGCCCTTGAGCATATCGACAAAACGTCCGATGTTCGCTTCGTCGAGTGCCGCGTCGATTTCATCAAGCACACAGAACGGACTGGGTTTGACTTTAAACAGACTGAAGAGCAGGGCCACCGCGGTCATCGTGCGTTCGCCGCCGGAGAGCAGCGAAATGGTCTGCAGCTTTTTTCCCGGCGGCCGGGCGATGATTTCAATGCCCGATTCCAGCACATCCGTTTCGTCGACCAGAACCAGCTTGGCCGATCCGCCGCCGAAAAGCTGTTTGAAAATGACGCCGAAGTTTTCGTTTACTTTGTTGAAGGTCTCCGAGAAAAGCTCGGTGGTGGTTTCATTGATCTTTTTGATCATGGCCAGAAGCTGTTCCCGGGATGCAATCAGGTCGGCCTCCTGCTGATTGAGAAACGCAAAGCGTTCTTCGAGCTCGGCGTGTTCGTCGATCGCAACCAGGTTGACCGGTCCCATGGATTCGAGTTTGGTGCGCAGTTCCGCCACGCGGGTTTCGAGCTCATCCATCGGCGGCGGTTCGCCGCCGTCCCACTCCGGTTCCGGCTCGCGGGCAATCTGCTCCGGTGTGATCTGCCAGGCCCCGGTCAGCCGGTCGAGGGTGTTCTGATGGCGCATGCGCTGTTCGGCCAGTTCGACTTCCAGAGCCGTTTTGGCTGTCTGCAGTTCTTCAAGACGGTTCTGGAGTCCGCGCAGACTCTGCTCGCGTTCGGACAGCGCGGCGGTTTGCGCTGTGCGTTCGCGGCGGGCGGTTTCCAGGTGGCGATCGGCTTCAGCCGCCGCCGCGCGCAGCGGTTCAATCTGTTCATCCGCTTCCTGACTGGCGCGTTTGAGTTGCCGGATGCGATCCTGATAGGAGTTGACCCCGCGGGTCCGTTCTTCGATCAGCTCCTCCAGTTCCCGCAGGCGCGCCTCCAGCGGCTGCCGGCGTGTCTGCAGCATTTCCACGCGCTGTTCCCGCTGGGAAAGCTGCACACGGCATTCGGAGCTTTGCGCGAGCGCTTCGGCGCGTTGTTCCTCCAGCGCATTCAGCGTTTCAGTCTGATTTGAAACGGCTTGTCGTGTCTGTGAGAGTTCATCGCGCGCACGGGCCATCTCTTCGGCCACGTCCTGCCGCCGGCTGCGGCCGGGCCGATCCGTGTCGGTCAGCGCCTGATATTCAAACGCCACGGTTTCAACCCGCTTGCGCGCTTCATCGATCTCGCGGTCGATCACCTGCCGTTCCCCTTCCTGAACGGCGAGGTCCCGGCGGCTTTGATCCAGCTGTTGCCGGGCCGTATCAACGGCGCCGCCCGCACCGTCGCGGTCGGCGCGCAGTGCCTCCAGCAGGCCCGCCTTTTCATCGATCTGCTGCTCGATTTCCCGGCGTTCGGTTTCGAGCTGTTCGCGCAGGTGAAGACGCCCGAGCGGATTCGCCTCGCCTTCTTCAGGCGCCCATCGTTCGGCAAACCCCTCAGCACTCAGCAGTTCGCCGTTCGCGGTGACATACACGCTCCCCGCCGGCGGGGAAAGCGGAATATCATTCAGCGAGCTGACCAGAACCGTTCGCGCCAGCAGGCGGGCGGCCAGCGGCCGGATCGTGTCGTCGCAGTGCACCCGGTTGAGCAGGCTGTTTTCGGCCGGATCGGGTGCCGGGCCGTCGGCCGCCAGCAGACGTACGGCGCCGGCGTCGCTGTCGGCGGGCAGAGTCAGCAGGGTGCGGGCGGCAGCGCGATCCCGCACGACCAGCGCATCCATCCACGGTCGCAGGACCGTTTCGAGGGCGGTTTCGCAGCCCTCATCGGCGCGCAGAAGTTCGGCCAGCGGGCCGATCAGTTCCCCGGGCTGCTGTTCAAGAAGCCGCCGGGCACCGGCCGGGAAATCCTCCTGTACGGCATCCGCCACCATGTCGAGCCGTGCCCGTTTATCGGCCAGGCGCTGGCGCAGTTCGGCAAGGGCCTGTTCGCCGGCTTCGATCTTTTCGCCGGCGGCGCGCCGCCGATCGCGCAGTTCGTCGAGTTCACGCTGCCGGGTTTGCGCGGCGTCCCGGAGCGATTCCTCTTTCGCGGTCATTTCATTCCGGCGCTCTTCATAAGAGGTCAGCGTCCGCTCCAGATTTTTTTTCTCGGCCGCCAGTTGTTCCCTGTGAATCACGTCAGCGCGCTCTTTGGCGTCAATATCCGACAGTTCATTCTGCAGGCGGCCGATGCGCCCGTCGAGCTCCATGGATTGCCCCCGCAGCCGGTTGAGTTCCTCGCGGGCGCTCTGCACCTGTTCTTCTGTGCTGCGCTGCTGGCCGGCGGCTTCGGACAGAGCGGCCCGGGCCCGTTCACATTCGGTTTCGGCGGCGAGAAGTTTTTCGCCGACTTCGTCGAGAGAGGCGCGGTGCTGGTCGAGCCGCTGACGCGCTTCTTCAGACTCTTTGGTGTTCTGCTGTGCGAGGGTTTCCAGCTCGGTAATGCGTTCGGCGTTGGTTTGGAGGGTCTGCCGGGCGCGTTCGAGGCCGTTGCGGGCGCGCATGGACTCGTCCATGGCTGAAGCAATGGTGTTTTCGAGCTGCTGGAGGCCGGTGCGCAGCGTTTCAGTTTCGCGGTCGGCTTCGGCGATCTGTTCGTGGGTGCGGTTGACCTTCAGCCGGGAGGATTCAAGGTCGGATTGGATTGTCCCGATGCGGGTGTCGAGTTCGCGCAGCCGGTGGCGCGTTACATAAATATCGATTGTGCGAAGCTGTTCACGCAGATCCTTGTAGCGCCGGGCTTTTCCCGCCTGGCGCTGCAGGGAAACAATCTGCCGCTTGACTTCGCGAATAACATCGGCCAGCCGCAGCAGGTTGGCTTCGGTCTGTTCGAGCTTGCGCAGGGCCTCTTTTTTGTCCGTTTTGTATTTGGTGATTCCGGAGGCTTCTTCAAAGACGGCCCGACGGTCGTCGGGGCGCGATGAAAGAATCTGGTCGATCTTGCCCTGTTCCATAATGGAATAGGAGTCGGTGCCGACGCCGGTGTCCATGAACAGCCGATGAATGTCCTTGCGGCGGCAGGCTTTTTTGTTGATGAAATAATCGCTTTCGCCGGAGCGGAAGACCCGGCGGGTGATGCGGACTTCGTTGAGGCCGAGGTCGAGTGTCTTTTCGCAGTCGGCCAGCGTCAGCGACACCTCGGCCATTCCGAGCGGTTTGTGACTGTCTGTGCCGTTGAAGATACAGTCCTCCATCGACGAGCCGCGAATGGCGGAGGGGCGGGTTTCGCCGAGCACCCAGCGCACTGCGTCGGAAACATTGCTTTTACCGCAGCCGTTGGGGCCCACAATTGCTGTCATGCCGGGTTCAAATTCCAGGCGGGTTTTTTCTGCAAAACTTTTAAATCCGACAATTTCTACTGATTTCAAATACATCCGGATTTGATAGCACGACCCCGTAACGTGCGCAATCCCGCAAGGGGCAAAACTTTATGACCTGTTTTGGCAGCGCTCCTTTATTCCCATACTTAAGCAAGTATGGGAATTCAAGTTGACTGAAAACAGCCCGGGTTCTCTCCATCCAAGTCGACTTGGGCGGAACGCCCGTGTTCAGAGCCGGGTGACAAGGAACTTTTTTTGATAAAGCGCTTTTTTTGCGGCTGATTTTTTTTATCGTTCCGGGTTTTGAAAAGGAGGATTGTGCATGGACGGGAAAACAATGGAGTTTAAGACAGAGCTTTCGCAGCTGCTGCATTTGATTACACACTCACTGTATTCGCATCGCGAGGTGTTTCTGCGCGAGCTGATCAGCAATGCCTGCGACGCAATCGATAAAATCCGCTTTGAAGCGCTGACGGATACCGGGCTGCTTGACGGCGACAGCGACTGGCGCATTACGGTTGCGGTTGATCCCGAAGCCAAAACACTGACCGTGTCGGACAACGGCATCGGCATGGATGAGGCCGCGCTGATCGAAAATCTGGGCACGATCGCCCATTCCGGAACACGCGCCTTTCTTGAACGAATGAAAGCCGGCGATCTGAAGGAGAATCCCGAGCTGATCGGGCAGTTCGGTGTCGGGTTCTACGCTTCATTTATGGTTGCCGACCGCGTGACGGTTGAAACGCGCATGCACGCCGGCGAGCCGGTGCGCTGGGAATCCGAAGGAAGCGGAGCCTTTACGATTGCCGCCGGATCCCGTGAAACCCGCGGAACAGATGTGACGCTGCATCTGAAAGCGGATGCCGAGGACTATCTCGAACCGTTCCGGATTCGTTCAATCGTCAAAAAGTTTTCTGACTTTATTGAGCATCCGGTGGTGCTGCGTACACGGGAAACCGATGAAGAGAGCGGTGAAGAAAAAGCGGCGGAGGAGCAGATCAATACCCGCAAGGCGATCTGGCTGCGCGGGAAAGAGGAAATCACCGCCGACGAGTACAGCGAGTTCTACAAACATATTTCACATGATATCAATGATCCCGCCGAGGTGATGCATTGGCATGCCGAGGGGGCCCTTGAATTCCGTGCGCTGCTCTTTCTGCCGGAAAAGCGGCCGTTTGATCTGCTGATGAGTGACGAGGGCAGGGCGCGCCTCAACCTCTATATCCGCCGGGTGTTCATTACCGACGAATTTGAAAAACTGCTGCCGGCTTATCTGCGGTTTGTTAAAGGCGTGGTGGACTCCTCGGATCTGCCGCTCAATGTGTCCCGCGAAATTCTGCAGGAGAATCCGCAGCTTGCCAAAATCCGCCGCAATCTCGTTTCGCGTGTGCTTAAAACGCTCGCCGAAATGAAAACGAAGGAGTTCAAAAAATATACGGCTTTTTATCAGGAGTTCGGCGCGATGCTCAAGGAGGGCCTGCAGTCGGATTTCGAGAATCGCGAAAAAATCGCCGACCTGCTTCTGTTCGAAACCACGGGCACGGCACCCGGCGAACTGCGCCCGCTGGCCGATGTGGTCGAGACAATGGGCGAAGACTCAAAAGAAATCCTCTATCTGTCTGCCGAAAACCGGGACGTGGCCGAGGATTCTCCTTTTCTCGAAAAAGCGAAATCCGAGGGGCGCGAGGTTTTGTTTCTGCTCGATCCCATTGATGAGTTTGTGATTCCGCATCTCGGCGAATACAAGGGGAAAGCATTCCGGGCGGCCAACAAAGGAACGGCCGGAGACGCCGATACGCTCAAGGAGGAGCAGAAAAAGTTTGAGGGACTTCTCGGGTTTGTGCAGGAGAAGCTGTCCGGCATTAAAGAGGTGCGGCTCTCTACTCGCCTGAAAGAAAGCCCGGCCTGTCTGGTTGGCGACGAATACAGCATGAGTCCGCATATCGAAACGATGATGCGCCGGATGGGGCGACCCGTTCCGGAGCAGCAGCGGGTGCTCGAACTCAATCCGTCCCACCCGGCGGTTCAGGCGGTTCAGGCTCTGTATGAAACCGATCCAGAAAACGGGCGGCTCGGCGATGATGTGGACCTGCTGGCCGATCTGGCACGTGTTGCGGAGGGATCCAGACCGTCCAATCCGGCGCGATTTTCCGCCCGCATTGCGGATCTGCTGGCGCATTCTCGATCCGGTACGGAGACGGAAAACCCGTAGGCCGCCGCGACGCGCGGCGGCATCATGTCCCGTCGTGTTTTTACTGCGGATTTGAAAACGCGCCGAGAAAGCGGACTTCACGAATCAGGTCGAAACCGAAGCGGTCGCGGACGGCTGCCTTCATCTGCTCAGAGAGAGTCCAGATATCCTGTGCGGTGCAGCCGGGGCCGGCCACAATCATGTTGGCATGTTTTTCGTAGATGCGGGCCCCGCCGCAATGCAGACGGCGCACGCCGGCTTCCTCCAGGAACCAGCCTGCCGCCTTGCGGCGCTCCGCGGCCGAGGACGGTTCAATGTTGCGGAATACACTTCCGGCGCAGGGCGTTTTTTTCCAGTCGGGATGGTGTTCGCGGCGAAAAGCCAGAATCCGGTTTCGTTCCGCCAGCAGCAGCGGACGCTCTGCGTGCGGCGGTTCGAACACCGCACGGAGCACCACCTCGCCGCTTTCTTTCAGGATGGAATGACGATAGGAAAAACGGAGTTCGTCCGGCCCGGCAATACGCCGTATTCCGCGGGCGCTGAGCAGCTCGGCTTCGACGAGATGGTCCCCGAGCTGGCGCCCAAACGCGCCGGCGTTTCCGGCGAGCCCGCCGCCGACGGTGCCGGGGATGCCGCTGCAGAAGCTCAGATCCGCTTCGGCGTGTTGGCTGCCCCACAGAGCGAGATCGTCGAGCAGGGTGTCGCCGGACACGAAAAGTCTTCGGCCATCGACCCGGATGCGCGGCGCCGGCGAACAGAAGCGGATGACGGCGCGGTTGAGTCCGGAATCGGAAAGCACCAGATTGGAGCCCTGGCCGATCACCAGGGCAGGCAGTCCTTCGGCGTGGAGAGCGGCCAGCAGGCCGGGGAGCTCTTCGGGCGCGGGCCGGTCGATCAGCAGCGGGCAGGGGCCGCCCACGCCGAAGGTGGTCCATTCGGCGGGTGAAGCCTCCGCCCGGATATCAAGGGCCGGGCAGCGGTTCTGAATCTGTTCAGTACGCGGGTTCACAGGCGTTTACCGTACCCCTGAATCGCAGAAAAAACAGCCTGTTTTTTTTCGCGGTTCCGCGTGCCCGCCCGCTGAACGTTTCCGGGGAAAACCGTCCGCTGAAAAATTTATTAAAAAAACATTGCACGGAATTATTTTGTGCGTACTATCGCCCGCCTCGTTTGAAACAAAACCGGCCGCAGACGCCGGGCTGAATCAGGCGGGAACCTGTTCTGAAAATATTTTTTAAAAAAGCGGTTGACCGGGTGGCAGGGATGTCATAGGTTGTCCGTCGCTCCAACGGGAAAAGGCCTGTTACGGCAGGCGAAAAAATCGTTGGTGTTTTTTTTGCTCTTTGAAAACTGAATGACTCACAGCAATCATTTCGATTCAGAAATGGTACGATTTGTTTTAGGCATATGTTTCAAACGTTTCCGTATAAATTATTGGAGAGTTTGATCCTGGCTCAGAACGAACACTGGCGGCGTGGATTAGGCATGCAAGTCGAGCGGGATCCTGTTGATTCAATCCTTCGGGAGAGAAACTTCAGGTGAGAGCGGCGAACGGGTGAGTAATATATGGGTAATTTGCCCTGGAGCTCGGGATAGCCATTCGAAAGGGTGGGTAATACCGAATGTGCTCGCCCCGCACCTGCGGGGTTATGTAAAGGTGGGGATCTTCGGACCTGCCACTCCTGGATAAGCCCATATCCTATCAGCTTGTTGGTGAGGTAACAGCTCACCAAGGCGTTGACGGGTAGCCGACCTGAGAGGGTGACCGGCCACACTGGGACTGAGACACTGCCCAGACTCCTACGGGAGGCTGCAGTCGAGAATCATTGTCAATGCACGAAAGTGTGAACATGCGACGCCGCGTGGAGGACGAATGCCTTCGGGTTGTAAACTCCTGTCCTGAGGGAGTAAGTGTACGACGGCTAATACCCGCTGTACTTGATAGTACCTCAGAAGAAAGTCACGGCTAACTCTGTGCCAGCAGCCGCGGTAATACAGAGGTGGCAAGTGTTGTTCGGATTTACTGGGCGTAAAGGGTTCGCAGGCGGTCCTGTGTGTCAGATGTGAAAATCCACAGCTTAACTGTGGAACTGCATTTGAAACTACAGGACTCGAGTACAGCAGGGGAGAGGGGAATTCATGGTGTAGCGGTGAAATGCGTAGATATCATGAAGAACACCGGCGGCGAAAGCGCCTCTCTGGGCTGATACTGACGCTCATGGACGAAAGCCGGGGGAGCGAAGAGGATTAGATACCCTCGTAGTCCCGGCCATAAACGGTGTGCACTTGATGTGGGAGGATTACCCCCTTCCGTGTCGGAGCTAACGCGTTAAGTGCACCGCCTGGGAAGTACGGCCGCAAGGTTAAAACTCAAAGGAATTGACGGGGGCCCGCACAAGCGGTGGAGCATGTGGCTTAA
>CAZITJ010000042.1:11548-15601 GCA_964542135.1 uncultured Verrucomicrobiota bacterium | reverse complement strand
GTTTGAGAATCTGGTCAGCCTGAAACATTCTCAGCCAGCGCCAGACCTGCATCGGCTTAACATTCAGCAACGGGCCTGCCTTGTGATTGGATAGGTAAAAAGATTCTGCATTGTGTCCCAGGTGCCAGCATATCCCAACAAGTTGCTTAATTTCCTGCTTGTCATAGTCTTCGGCAATGGGTGGCAAATCCCCCGCCAGAACTTTTCCCCAAACGGCTTCAAGGGTATTTGTCGAAAGCGGTGTTTTCACTCTCGGCCATGCGTGAACGAAGTCTGACCAGCTTTCCGAAAAAACCTGCGTGCCGATTTTGGGTTTTGCCATGTCGAACCATTCCCGCACAATCGGTTTTAATTCGGGTAAAGGCGTGTCAGCAAAACCACATTCAAACTTCAGCCCTCTCGCAAAGTTAAAAAGCTGGCGGTGCCTTTGTCCGGGCTGGGTTGGCTGAGTTAGCTCTAAAACTTTTCCCACTGACTGTGCCGCAACGCCCTTACACCCCTCCCTCTCAACCTTGCTTACATTGTCTGTATGGTCATTATATTGTCTATATGGTCTGTGTGGTCTATGTAACACCTCACCCTTTGGCTTAAAAATAGCGTCGGGGTCATGGCTGAAGAAACAAAGGCGGCAAACATCCCGTCCGCTGGGGTCGGCCTCAATCCCGTACGTGTCCCGGAAATAAGCCTTCGCCGCGTCAAAAGATTCTCCGTGTTCTTCGGAATTGGGGGCGGGTTCAATCCGAATGACCAGCTTCAACCCTCTGCCTCTCGGACTGACAAAGCACAAGATTGAATGAGGGTCAGCAGCCAGCAATTCTTTTTGATCAGTTCCGCCATCGTCGAAGTCCAGAACCATCAATCCGCTATGCTGAACCAGTCCGCTATTGTTTCGCGTGCTGAATGTCCCGGCAAACATGATCGCGGGCAATGATTTCTTTTTGAATGCTTTTGCCTCGGCGATTTGACCGGATTCCTGAAGCCTCCGGATCTCCGCAATGACAGGGGCGTATTTCGTCCCGGTGATCTCGGCAAGTGCATCGCCAAGGTTTAAGGGGCGGGTTTTTGTTTGGCGCACACTACCGACTTGAGAGAGGGGCGTTTTAAGAATTTGCGTGGTCATGGTTCACCTCTGCCGCAGCGCAGGGCGCGTTGGTCTTTTCAGTGTGAGAATTGTTGCGGTGGGGCTTTGCTTGGCGGTACGGCCTCTGCTCCCATAGCGGACAGGCTACCCGGTTACATTCCCGAATCTCGATCTCTGTGAAGTCTCGGCAGGATAAGCACATTGCCGTGACCGCTGATCGCAGAGAGCCGGAGTACGCTTTCCTGAAGTGGTTGATCTTGTCCGGTGCCTCCTGCTTCACATATTCGAGAGCATCTGTCTGGCTCATCGCGGTAAAACCCTCGGTAGGCGGTTCGATTTGATGTCTCATTTCTGACCACCTTCCTTGCAGGTGCAATCAGCGCAGGGTGTGGAGCATTTGCAGGCCGACTGAAGCCGGGGAGAGTGGGGGGAGCGCGTTTTCTGTGGTTTCCTGGCCAGAGAGTAACCTTGAAGGTCTAACAGGCTGTCCCGTGCCGTAAACATGCCGGTGAGTTCGTTGCAAGTTGCCGTGAACTTTTTCAGCCAGTCGCGCAGGTCGGCGGCCTGTTCGTCTGCCGCGAGGCGGGCAACTTCTTTGACCGCCTGTGCCAGTTGCGAAAAGTAGGAATAATCATATTCTACTGTTTCAACGCCCTTGCGTTTTTTGACCTTTGGCTTTGTGTGATCAAAAACAACGTAGTTCCGTTCGTCCAGAATCCCGATTGAATAGCTTCCGCATTGAATGAGGGTTTTCATTAGACAGCACCCCCTTCGACCATAGCGCGGATTTCTGCGGCGTTATAACGAACGGTTCTAGGCGTGATTTTAATTGCCCGTATCCGTCCGGTTTTCTCCCAACGCTTGAGTGAACCCGGATGAATGCCGAAAATCTTTGCGGCCTGTTTGCGGGTTAGGGTTTCGAGCCGTTGCTCTTCCGGCTGTTTGATTAGCTGAAGAATCCGTTTCTTTTCGGATTCGCTGGTATCGCTCAGAACGAGTGTGTTTCCTGAATCAATTACATTCATCTATCTATCTCCGCACATTGTTCTCTGTGCTTTTCTGTTTACAACAGGTCAGAAAAAACCCGCAGCCAAGTGTGGCCACGGGTATAAGTTAGCACGGGTTATTAGGAGTAAATTCGGGATTTTAGTCAGCGAGCAATTTCACCTCTGGAAATATTACGTGGAATGCAGGTTGTCTCGTTCTTCGCGCAGTTGACAGACCCTCTTTTTGAGAGAAGCGATCAAGTCTAAGTCAGAACGCCCATTCTTCCCCCATTCAGTAACTATGCTTTGTAGCTCTTCCGAAAGCTCACCGTCCTTTAGTTCCGTTATTGCGGATTCCAGACTGGCTATTTTTCGATCATACTTGTTATCAAACCGAGGTTGAGCTACGCGATAATCATATTTTTTCTTAGCCCCCTTTATCCAATCCTCAATAGATTTTCCATCGAACATCTCCATGTTGGGGTCAGTAATTATTGTCTCCATAAATTGCCAAAAAATACCGTTCTCGTTTGAGGAGGGGTCTCCTGTCCCTGAATCGTCTTTATAAATACGGTAAATCTCGGCAAACAAGTTCTGTCTGGCGTGCGTGATAACACTTTTGGGTTTATCTCCCTTTGATTCTCCAAGAAACATCCATGCCGTTCCTTTTAGTGTATCTACAAGCGTCTCCTTATCGGTCAATTTATTTGCTATTTCTGACTCAATACTCTCCATGCGCATATCAACGAGTTCCTGCGGAAAGGAGCAGTCTTGCAGGTTGACAATCTCTTCAAGAAGTCCGCGAATTTCGTACATAAACGGGAGTATATACACATGTTGAAATTGGCTTAAAATTTGCATCTGGTCTCTTTCAGACAGATCTTCAAATTTTTTTATGAGCGCCGCAACAGCACTCGGGTTTTCAAAAAACCAGTCGGTTGCAGCAAAAAGAGCCCTCGCGCAACAGGCCTGTATTGAGCTGATAGATTCCTCACTTAAGCTTTTGCTTTCACTCTCAACGAGTTCCTTTAGGGTGTTTATCGTATGTTCAGAAAGCGGTTTGTCATGGGGATAACTGCTCATTCTGCACCCCCGATCAGTTCAGCAATAATCTGCATATCGTTTTTTTCGACTGCCTTTTTCAGCTTTTCGAGAATCCACGGCGGCACCGTCCGGCTTTCCTGTTCGGGTTCTTCGTTCAGGGTCAGCACGCCCGCAACCTGCCGGGAATGTGTTCAGGCCGTTTCTAACTGTGCGTCATGGAACTGGTTGATTCGCACGTCGCCTTCCGGGAAGTGTGCGGTAACTCGAAGCTCTCCACCCATTCCGGACAGAATCCGGCGCAGTGTACTGATGTAAATATCGGACTGGTTTTCAAACTTGGAAACCGCTGCCTGATTTACATGCAGTTTTTCCGCCAGTTCAGACTGCGTCAGATTCAACGCCTGCCGCAGCTCTTGCAGAGCCATTTCTTTTTTCAGGGCTTCGGTTTTGGCCTGCGCCCGCTGCCGCTGTTCCGGCGTCATTTTGTTGCGAAGCTTGCTATATGGTTTGCTCATATCAGACCTTCCTTTTTCAGTTCCTTTAAATGGATGTCGTACAACCGATCCGCCTTCGGAACATTTTCATCATACCAACGTTTATTTCCTGTTTTGTTCCCGCCGATCAGCAATATTGCATTGCGGACGGGATCGAACGCATAAAGCACCCGGTACGGGTCCCCCGCGTGCTGGATACGTAATTCCCTCATGTGACGATGCTTTGAGCCATTCACACCGCTGCTGTAGGGAAACGGTAATGCCGCGCCTTTTTCTTCAAGCAATCCGACAACGGCATCCACATCGACCTGTTCATCTTCGTTGAGGCCGTCCCACCATTCCCCGAACTCATCTGTGTATTCAATGCTGCAACTCATAATCGTTTCCGGTTATATTCCATTAAGGTTATATTGTCAAGCCGTCAGATTTGCCAACAGCTCCGCTTTGA
>CAZITJ010000042.1:0-11448 GCA_964542135.1 uncultured Verrucomicrobiota bacterium | reverse complement strand
ATTCCATTAAGGTTATATTGTCAAGCCGTCAGATTTGCCAACAGCTCCGCTTTGATCTGCTTCCAGTTCCTGGAATTGAGTTTCTTTGCAGCCTCAACCGCCCACGGCGGCAGCGGTTCGCGTTTCGGGTCGGCGGCGGCGTCACCAAGCGTCAGCACGCCCGCAACCTGCCGGGCGGTGTCTTCGTTTACGTGCGTATAGTGTGCGGTCATGGCCGGGTTGGCGTGCCCGATCACGTTCTGAATGACGGCTTGCGGGGTTCCGGCGGCGGCATGAAGGCTTACCCAAGTGTGCCGCAGGCTATGGAAACCGACTTCGACAACGGCGCGTTTTTTGGTTGGCTTTGCGCCCTTCTTCCCGCCCTGCTCCCATTTTTCCAAGGCGGCTTCGTAGGCTTCTTTTCCGGTGCCCTCTTTGATTGTCTGAATCCCGCAGGCGGTGAAGTGTGCCTGAATCTCGTTTGATATGTCGGGCTGTCTGGTCGGTCTGCCGTTTGCGTTGCGGTAGGTGTAGAGTTCAGCGAAGCGCGGGACTATGTAGCCTTTGCGTTTGCGCGGCGGGGTTTGTGAAAGCTGATTGTGCAGGGCGGCGGGAATCCCGATCAAAACGGGCTTGCCGTTCTTCGCGGTCTTGTTCGGCACCCGGCGAATCATTCCCCGGTCTAAGTCCACTTCGCCCCAAGTCAGGGTGCAGCAATCCCCAAGGCGCAACCCGGTGAAGGTGCCAAGGCAAAGCAGGGTTTGCAGGTCGCCCGTTGCGCTTTCCAGAATCTCTTTGAGTTCGGCAATGGTCAGCTCCCGGCGGACATTGGTTTTCAGGTTTTTGCGGCGGACTTTTTCAAAGGGGTTTTCTTTCAATCCGGCTTCATCCTGTAGCACCCGAAAGAACAGCTTTAAAAAGGCGGTGTGCTTGTTGTAGGTGTTCGGGCTGACCGTTCCCCCGTTCAGGCTTGCGGCGTAGTCTGAAGCGATTTTCGGGGTGATGTCGCGCAGGCTGTGCTTGTCTTTGTGCTGTGCCTTCAACCAGTCGGCGAAGCCGTTCCAGTAGCTCGCATAATAGCGCAGGGTGTCTTCTCCGGTGTCGGGGCGGTCAGGGCTTTGCAGATAGGCTTCCCAAGCTTCAGCAATCGGCAGAACCGGGGCGGCTTCTTCTATGGCCTGTTCGTGTTCGGCTTCCACCTGTGCGAGTTGCGCGGTCAGGGCTTTAAGCTGTGCCCCCCGTTTCCCTGAACGAAGCGGGGCGGTCAAGCGTTTGCGTTCGGCTTCGGCCTTGTCGGGGTCGGTAATCGGCTTGCCGTCTTTTCCTGTCAGGCATTGGCGAATCCGTTTGCCGTTTAGCGTGTACTGAATCCAGAACACACCCGGATTTTTCTTTTCCGGTGGATACTCTTTGCCGTCTTTGGTTCGTTTGTACAGTCGCCCGGTTCCGCGAGCAGCGCGTTTCTTCTGTTTGTCTTTGGTCTTTGACTTGTCAGCCGTTGCCATGATGAACCCCCGTGTTTAACTACGTCCCGAAACGTGCCGAAAACAGGGAGAATAAACAAGTTAAATCCACCTTAAGCCACGAAGATTTTCGCGTTATGCCTGCAAACAAAGGGCAAAGTCCAAATTTGAAATAGTCTCATAATCTCTTGGTCGGGGGTTCAAGTCCCTCCGGGCCCACCATCTGATGTATATTCCGGGCTCTTCCGGCTTTTCGACTCCCGGCTCTTCCCAAAGACGGAGGCAAGGGCGCTCCTGCGTTATCAAACGGGGTTCCGGTGCCTGACAATGCGGGCAAATTTGCGTTTGCCGACCTTGAGGATCATTCCGTCAACCGGAGAAACAACGGCCTTCACGTCGGTATGCTGTTCATCGTTGATGCGCACCCCGCCCTGCTGAATCAGGCGACGGGCCTCGCCGTTGGACGGGGCGAAACCGGCTTTTACGACCAGTTCAATCAGTCCGATGTCTTCGTCGAATTCCAGTTCGGGCATCTCGTCGGGCAGATCTTTTTTCGCAAACACGCGGGCAAACTCATCCGAGGCCTTCCGTCCCTCGCCGTCACCGCAGAAGCGATCCACCACACAGCGGCCGAGTTCATCTTTAACCGAGCGCGGGTGGAGTTCTCCGGCGGCGACCTTGGCCTGCATGGCTTCGATCTCCTCCGGTCTGCGGCAGAGGATGTAGAGAAAATATTTCCACATGAGTTCGTCACTCACACTCATGAGTTTTCCAAATATATCTTTAGGGCGTTCGTTGATACCGACATAGTTGCCGAGGCTTTTGCTCATTTTCTGAACGCCGTCAAGCCCTTCGATCAGCGGAAGCGTCATGACCACCTGCGGCTCCTGCCCGTACACCTTCTGCAGTTCGCGGCCGAGCAGCAGGTTGAAAAGCTGATCGGTGCCGCCGAGTTCGACATCGGCCTCAACCATGACGGAATCGTAGGCCTGCACGAGCGGGTACAGAAACTCGACCAGCGAGATGGGCTGGTTTGCACCATAGCGTTTGGAAAAATCGTCGCGCGCGAGCATCTGGGCAACCGTGACGTGCGCAGAAAGACGAATAACGTCCTCAAACTTCATGTCGCCGAGCCACTCGGAATTGAAGCGCACCTCGGTTTTTTCCGGATCGAGAATTTTAAAAACCTGGTTCTTATAGCTCTCTGCGTTGGCGACAACCTGCTCCCTGGAGAGCGCCGGGCGCGTGGCCGACTTGCCGGAGGGGTCGCCGATCATGCCGGTGAAGTCGCCGATGATGAATACGACGGTGTGCCCGGCATCCTGGAACTCGCGCAATTTATTCAGGCCGACGACATGACCGAGGTGAATATCGGGCGCGGAGGGGTCGGCACCGTACTTGATGCGCAGCGGACGTCCGGCCTCGAGTTTTTTCTTTAATTCAGCGGCGGAAATCAGATCCACGTGGCGGGCGGTTAATACGGAAAGCTGTTCGTTTACATTCATCATACTGAAATTCCCTGTTCATCTTCACGCGCCGGCCCTGTGCACGGGCTGAACCGGAATGCGGCCGTGAAATCCGGGATGCAGAATATGGAAGAGCTCAAACCGGAACAAGCAAGAACAGCCTTTATCCCCTACTATATTACATTATGCGCATATGCGCATAATGTAATATTGAATCGAAATAAAAAGCCGCCCCGAATGTCAGGGCGGCTTTTTCCGGAGCGACGGTTCCGTTATTCGGATTTCTCGCCCGGATGCCACTCTTCACCGCCGATATCGAGGTCATCGAAGGCGGCAGAAAGATCCACGAGCTCCTCGCCGGGCTTCAGACCGGTCAGCAGTTCGTCGCTGATCTCAAAGTCTTCGTCCGCGATTTTCGCCGCTTTCATGCTCAGGCCGATACGGTGCTCGACCGGATCGATCTTGACGATGCGCGCCTCGACTTCGTCGCCGATATTGAGGACATCTTTGACCTTCTCGACGTGTTCGTCGCTGATCTGGCTGATGTGTACGAGACCGTCCACGCCCTCTTCGATTTCAACAAATGCGCCGAAGTTGGTGAGCTTGGTGACCGTGCCGGTGATTTTCTGTCCCTCTTTATAGGTATCGATAATGCGCGTCCAGGGATCTTCCTGGGCCTGTTTGAGGCCGAGTGAAATCCGCTGGTTGGCCGCATCGATTTCCAGCACCACCGTCTCGACTTCCTCGCCCTTCTTGAGGACTTCGGAAGGATGATTGATTTTCCGGGTCCAGGACATATCCGACACATGAATCATGCCGTCAATGCCTTCTTCGATTTCTACAAACGCACCGTAGGAGGTGAAGTTGCGGACTTTGCCTTTGACAACCGATCCGATGGGATAACTCAGCGCGGCGACCTCCCATGGATTTTCTTCGGTCTGACGCATTCCGAGCGAAATTTTCTTTTCGTCGGTGTTGATGGACAGAACCACCGCATCGACTTCATCGCCGACTTTCAGCACATCGGATGCCCGCTGAACTCGTTTGGTCCAGGAGATTTCGGAAACATGGACCAGGCCTTCAACGCCCTCTTCGATTTCCACAAACGCACCGTAGGGAGCCAGACTGACCACCCGGCCGCGGATCTGTGTGCCGACGGGATATTTCGTTTCAATATCCTCCCAGGGATTGGCAAGCGTCTGTTTCAGTCCCAGCGAAATCCGTTCCCGCTCCAGATCGATGTCGAGAATCATCACTTCGAGCTCATCGCCGACCTTGACCATTTCGGACGGATGATTGATCCGGCCCCAGCTCATGTCGGTGACATGCAGCAACCCGTCAATTCCGTTAAGATCCACAAAGGCACCGAAATCCGTGATGTTTTTAACGGATCCCCGGCGCAGCTGACCGACCTTGATTTCGCCGAGAAGTTTCAGCTTCTGCTCACGGCGGGCCTCTTCGATAATTTCGCGGCGGGACACCACGATATTTTTGCGCTCTTTATTGATTTTAAGAATCTTCACATCGATGGGACGTCCCATATATTCGTCGGGATTGCGCACCGGGACCACATCCACCTGTGAACCCGGCAGAAATGCGTCTGCACCGATATCTACAATGAAGCCGCCCTTGATTGAACGGACCACGGTGCCTTCAACCACACTGCCTTCTTCGCATTCGTTGACAATGTGATCCCACTTGCGCTGCTGCTCGGCTTTCTTTTTGCTGACGACGACCATGCCGTGCTCGTCTTCCAGGCGTTCGAGCAGCACTTCGACCTCGTCACCGGCCTGAACGGACTCCAGATCGGCGAACTCATCGCCGTCCACCAGACCTTCGGATTTATAGCCGATATCGACCAGCACTTCATCGTCCTGAACGCGAAGCACTTTACCGGGCACAATAGACCCTACGGAGAAATCCTTCAGGGTATTGGCGTACATTTCATCAATTGCAGCAGGATCGGTTACGATCGTCAGATCGTCTGTTTTCGGAGTATCTTCCATGTTTCTTGTCTCTGTCCGGAGCCGACGGGCTGATCAACAGCGCATTTCGGCCCGGGGTTCTGTTGTATTTAATGTACGGACTCACGGCCACCCGGCCGGTTTTTCGTCTGTACCGTATTCAAAAGAGCGCACATCCTATCGATTGATGCCCTGAAAACAAGGTTGAAATCCACTTTTCCAACGAAGACACAAAGACCGTTCTGGCACCCCCCCGTGGTTCCGGTCGTCGTCCCGGCGTGCTGTTGAAAACAGCGTGTTCGTTTGAGGGGTTTGCGGGCGGCTTCCTGAAGGGTAAGAAAAAAACCGGAAACAAGCCTTCATTTCCAACCATTGGAAAAACTTGGCGCCGGGCGCGTTCTTCGTGGTAAAAGCTTTCCGATGGCTGAAAAAGTTTCAGAGATCAACGGGGTTCGTCTGGATGCGTGGCTGGCTGAAGCGGTCCCGGCGCACTCCCGGGCGCGCTGGCAGGCTCTCATTAAAGAGGGTCTGGTAACCGTTAATGGTGCGGCCGTGAAGCCCAACCGTACCCTTCGCGAAGGCGAGCGGGTGGAGTGGACGATTCCCGAGCCGGTGGATGCCGCGCCGCAGCCCGAAGCCATCGACCTCGACATCCTGTTTGAAGACCGCCACCTGATTGTTCTCAACAAGCCCGCCGGGCTGGTGGTGCATCCGGCGGCGGGCAATGAACGCGGTACACTGGTCAATGCCCTGCTCCATCACTGCAGCGACCTCACGGGCATCGGCGGCGAGAAGCGCCCCGGCATTGTCCACCGGCTCGACAGGGAGACCAGCGGCGTGATGGTGGTCGCCAAAAATGAAACCGCCATGGCCGAGCTGGCGCGTCAGTTCAAAGCACGTGAGACGGAGAAAGACTATCTGGCGATTGTGCGCGGCGTTCCCTTCCCGCCGAGCGGCACGATTGAGACGTCCATCGGCCGCCACCCGATTCACCGCAAAAAGATGGCTGTCAACCCCCGCAACGGCCGCCGGGCGGTTTCGCATTATGAAACCGTCGAGGCCTTCGCCGAGGCGGCGCTGATGCACATCCACATTGAAACCGGACGCACACACCAGATTCGTGTTCACATGGCACACATCAGGCATCCGGTGCTGGGCGACCGCGTGTACGGCCGCTCCTTCCCTGTTCAGGCGCCGCGCCAGATGCTCCACGCAGCACGGCTCGCGCTGACCCACCCCGACAACCGCCAACGGATGCGCTTTGAGGCGCCGATCCCGGAGGATATGCAATCCCTGCTCACCCGGCTGCGGGCTTAATCCATCGCGGTGATGCCGATGACCTTGCGGAATTCGATGGCTTCGGCGGCGAGAACCAGCGCGAGCGGCGGCATACCCTGCGTGGTTTCGATGAGATGACTGTAATAGCGGGCGTAGTCTTCGACGGACTCATCCTCTGCGGGCGGCCGCATCCCCATGAAGACGAGTCCGGCATCCGAGGAGGACTGGCGGATGATGTCGAAAACATTCGGGAGGCGCTTAACAAGCACGTCCGATTCAGCGGGAATACGCTGTTCTTCGAGGAAACCTGTCAGCCGGGTGCGGGCCGTTTCGAGCTCCTCTTCGGTATCAACAATCATCTTCACAACCAGTTTCGATTCATGCCAGGCAGGGCTTTTCTGAATGAGATAGGCCAGCGTGAGAATCAGACCGATATTCGTTTCGTTGCCGCCCCACCAGACCTCAACGGTATCGGCATTCTCAATCGGCTTGCTTTCGTTTTCGCGCAGCATAATCAGGTTGCGCCTGGTGCGGTAGACCAGCCGGATGAGCTCGGCGAATTCGTTGAAACCGGAGCGGTTTTCGCTGTCGCCCAGCAGAATGGTATTGGGAACGAGGGGGCCGTAACCGTAAGCGCGCACAAGGGCTTTGGCACCGGTGAGCATATCGGGAGCCGGGAAAATTTTAACGAGCGCATCGACATCGCGCTTGCGCAGATAGTCGCGCATGGAATCCTGCATGCTCCTGACTTTTTCGGTCGACCAGTCCCCGACCGGCAGCACACTGGCCACCGTGAGCGCGCTGCTGTGCTGCGCGAGCGAGTACGCCATCTCAACCAGATGCCAGCGCGACTGCGGCGAGCCGCTCAGCGCGAGGATGTTCGGCCGCCAGGTGCGTTCGTCGGGCGTGAGCCGGCTCAGACGCTGAATGGCAAAACGCACCAGCAGCGTAAGAATGCCGTAGCGCATATCGATCCAGTGGGCATGAAGACGGCGGCGCTTCACCAGATAATAGACCAGCGCGGCGACCAGAATCGCAACCAGTGTCGCCCCCGCATTGATCATCAGCATCACGGTGAAGCACCCGGCGGCTCCCAGCAGAGACACCCAGGGCCTCACTCTGAATTTCGGACGCCAGGAGGGGCTTTCAATCAGTCCCTCCAGTCCGGCCGACAGGTTGAGCAGTCCGTAGGAGGTCAGGAAAAACATGGAGAGGATCGGTGCAATCAGGTTGAGATCGCCCAGCAGAACCGCCACCAGCGCCACGCCGAAGGACAGAGCTGTCGCCAGACGCGGATCGGCTTTTTCTTTTCCAAAGCCGCGACCGATCACCGGCGGAAGAATCCGGTCGTTTGCCAGCGCCTGCAGCGTGCGCGGCGCACCGAGCAGAGCGCCGAGCGCACTTGAAAGCGACGCGGCAAACACCCCGGCAACAATCAGAAAGCCCCAGCGGGACACCGCCCGCATGGTATTGGGGTTGAGCAGCATCGCCTTGTCGGGCACGTGGAAATCCAGAATGATCGGCAGCAGCATATAGACAACGTAGCCGGTCCCCACCGCCGCCAGCGTTCCCAGGGGAAGCGCCCGGGACGGATTCTTTAAATCACCCGACATCGCCAGACCGGCCTCAATGCCCGTCACCGCCGGAAAGAACACAGCGAAAACCGGCCAAAAGCCGACGCCTCTGGACACCGTGATCTCGCCGGGAATCTCCGCAACCGGTCCGCCGAGAAAAAACGACGCCAGCGAAGCGACGATTGTGGCAAAAATAAAGAGCTGGGCCCGCAGTGCCAGATTGGCGGAAATCGTTGCCAGGACCGTCAGGATCACCAGGGTCGCCACACCGATCAGTTTGGCGGTCATAAACGGCGGAAGCCACGGATACAGATTACCCACCACCGCCTCGGAAAACCCGGCGATGTAGAATGCGATTCCGAACGACTGGGCGAAAAAGAGCGGCAGGCCGATCGCCGCCCCGGCCTCCAGACCGAGTGAACGCGAAATAATGTAGTACGCTCCGCCGCCGCCGACCTTCATATTCGTGGCCAATGCGGACAGCGACAGCCCGGTCAAAAACGTAATCGACGTCGCCAGCGTGACGATCAGCAGCGTGGCCGGCAGCCCGACGCTGCCCAGCACCCAGCTGAAGCGCAGATACATGATCACACCGAGAATGGTCAGAATGCTGGGGATATACACCCCTTTGAAGGTTCCAAAGGCATATCCTTTTCTGTCTGCGGCTGCATTCATAGCAACCGGCAGTCTTCCAGACGCCGCAGCAAAAGGGAAGCCCTTGTTTCTGCCGGCTCCGCGGTCAAAGACAGCGCGGGGCGGCAGGCGGCCTGCGTTCATCGCCGTTCTCGCCGCGACGCATTCCACGGCATCGTGCACCGGGACGCTCCTCTCTCAACGCTCCGGCCATGAGGAGATAGTCAGCGGGATCAACCGGCATCCGGCGATTCATTGGCTGCCCCTTTTTTTCCAATGGCTGGAAACGTGCTTACGGCCGGTGGTTTTTGCTGTAGGCACGGCGCTGTTTGGCGACGTCTTTTTTCCAGGTCCGGCGGCGGAGCGCCTCGGCGGATTCGTCGGATTCGCGGCGCATGCGAATAAAGTTTTCGTAGCGCTCTTTCGAGATGTCGCCCGCCTCAACGGCGGCTTCGATGGCGCAGCCCTTGGTGTTGACATGGGCGCAGTCGCGGAATTTGCAATCCCCTTCGAGCGCGACGATATCCTCAAAGGTTTCATCGATGCCGGCGGCGGTGTCGAGGTGGCCGAGTTCGCGCATGCCGGGGGTGTCGATGATGAGCGCACCGTTGTCCAGAGGAATGAGTTCGCGCCAGGTGGTGGAGTGAATGCCTTTTCCGTCCTTTTCACGCACAGGCAGAGTGAGATACCGATTTTCCTCACCGATCATGCTGTTGATGAGCGAGGTTTTGCCGACGCCGGAAGCGCCGAGCAGGCAGTATGTTTTTGAGGGTTCGAGCTGCTTGCACACATCGCCGAGCCCGTCGCCGGTGAGGTTGCTGACGGTCAGTGCCGGTACGCCTGGAATGCGGTGTTTAACCTCTTCGACGCGCGCATGGAGCGCGTGGTCATCAAGCAAATCCTTCTTGGTGAGCACAATCACGGGGTGGATGCGGCTGTCGAGCACGATGGAGAGGTAGCGTTCGAGTTTGCGCAGATTGAAGCCTTTGTCGAGGGTGTGGACGACAAAGGCGGTGTCGACATTGGCGGCGAGGAGCTGACAGGCAACCTGCCGGCCGGCCGTTTTGCGTTTCAGTTCACTTTTTCGTTCAAGGACGGTGTGGATGACGGCGAAGTCGCCTTCGTCGAAATCTTTGCAGAGCACCCAGTCGCCGACAGTGAGATAGTTTTTATTTCGCCGCGCCGCGCGCCGCAGGGTGCCGGTGGTTTTGGCGGGACGGGTGGTTTCCCCGTTGCTGATGTCGCACCAGCCTTTATGCACGGCGGTGACACGGGCGGGGAGCGATTCGCCGTCGGACGGATCGATCTGTTCCTTAAAAAAGGAGCTGAAGCCGAATTCTTCAAGTGTCATAGAAATTCCTCCCGCAGGAAAACGGCTGATGGTTGAGGGTTAAATGTTATCTCCGGCCTGATACGGAATCAACTTGTTTTGTATTGGTAAAACCACGGAATACACCGAATACACTGAAAGGAAGAGCGCAAGTTCAGATTCCGTGTGTTCAGTGTATTCCGTGGTTAAAATACGATTCAGATTCATTGCATATGAGAAGGTTTTCGATAGCAGCGAGAAAGTCCGGGTGTTCGAGTTTTTCTTCCAGGTTGAGGCGCAGCTGTTTGTCGGTAACGGGGTTGCCGTCCTTTTCCATGATTTGATGGAATGCATCCATCACGCGCGGCCAGTCGATGTCGGCATGTTGATCGGCATACCACAGTATCGAAAAGGTCGCGGCCTTTGCGGCGCTGATACAATGCACGGACTTGGGTGGTCAACAGTTCTTCGAGTTCAAAGGTTGTAAGAGCGACTGATCCATCGAACCAGGGCGAGTCCACGGCATATTCTTTTTTGATCGGCCCAAAGATAAAGTCGGTTCGAAATTCTGCTAAGCCGTACTTTTTGCAAACGAAAATCAGTTCTTCAGCAGCCGCTCTGTTGTTTTCCAGTCCATGCAGGGGTCGGTGATGGATTTGCCATAGATCAGCGATTCGCTGACGGGCTGGCTGCCTTCTTCGAGGAAACTTTCGACCATGGCACCCACAACGGGGCTGTCCGGGTTTTTCCGCTGTTCGAGCAGCTCGGCCCAGACATCGGCCTGCCGTGCGGGCACCTTGCCGGAGTTGGCGTGCGAACAGTCCACCATCATCAGGGCGGGCAGGCCGGCGGAACGCAGTTTCCCGGCAGCCGCAGCCACTTCGTCGGCATGATAGTTGGTTCTGCCGCCTCCGCCGCGCAGGACGAGGTGGGTGTACGGATTGCCCGTGGTTTTCACAATGCTGCTGAGGCCTTTCTGATCGATGCCGAGGAAACTGTGCGGCGAGCGGCAGGCGAGCAGCGCATCGATGGCGCGCTGCACGCCGCCGTCGGTGGTGTTTTTGAGGCCGACGGGCATGGAGAGTCCGCTGGCCATTTCGCGATGTGTCTGGGATTCAACGGTGCGTGCTCCGATGGCCGCCCAGCTCACGAGATCGGCGGTATACTGCGGAATGATCGGGTCGAGAAACTCGGTGGCGACCGGCAGGCCGAGATGAAGAATCCTGAGCATCAGCTCACGCGCGGCGAACAGTCCGGTTTCCATATCGCAGGAGTCATCCAGGTGCGGGTCGTTGATGAAGCCTTTCCAGCCGACGGTGGTGCGCGGCTTTTCAAAATAGACGCGCATCACAATGAGCAGCCGGTCGCTGACTTCATCGCGCAGCGCGGCGAGGCGTTTGGCGTAGTCGAGCGCGGCGGCGGGGTCGTGAATCGAGCAGGGGCCGATCACCGTCAGCAGGCGCGGATCGCGCCGCTCCAGCACGTCCCGCACGGCGGCGCGCCCGGCAGACACCGTTTTCTGCGCCGTATCGCAAAGCGGCAGTTTTGCTTTGAGCGCGACGGGCGCAATCAGATTCGTGACGCGTTCGACGCGCAGATTTTCCGTTGTGCAGTTCGGGTTCATTGTCGTGGATTATAACCGCCGTTTCCAAACATTGGAAAAAAATCCGAAAAAAGTTCCAAAGGTCGGAAGACCGCCGAGGATGCACCGGCCGGCTTGCCGGTCAGCGGGCGGTTCAGCGCCGTCCGGCGCGTTTGAGCAGATCGCGTTCGCGCGGGGTC
>CAZITJ010000041.1:0-15679 GCA_964542135.1 uncultured Verrucomicrobiota bacterium | reverse complement strand
CGCGCTCTCCGCGACCTTCTGTTTGCTATTTCCCGCTCCTTTGGGCATCTTCGCGCTCTCCGCGACCTTCTGTTTGTTATTTCCCGCTCCTTTGGGCATCTTCGCGCTCTCCGCGACCTTCTGTTAGAACCTCCTGGATCAGTTCTTCTACTTTTTCTTTTCCGGCCTCTTCGTCCAGTTGCGCCCAGCGTTCGGCGATGCGCACCTGGACCGCAAAAGCCAGAACCCCCGGCAGACCGTAGGGATCGGTCAGCGCCAGTTCGTCAGCCAGCATCCAGCGGGCGCGGTCGAGATCCATTTCCTGCTCCAGCGGATCCGGGCGGGTAAAGGCGTCCGTGACCTGTTTTTCCAGCGTCACGCTGAATCCCTCATGCGGCTGAAGAAAACGTCCGGCATCGATACCGCGGTTTTTGGCACGCACGCGCACGACCGCGTTGCGAAGCTGCACCTCCGCGTTCCAAACCCCGGCTGCCGGATCTTCCGATGGTTCACGGTTTTCGAGCAACGCATCCACCTGCGCCAGCTCATCCCCGCTCAGCCATCCGACACAGGCCGCACGAAATGCCTCTGCGCCCAGCGGCGGTTTTTCGCCGAAACGCAGAAACGGCAGGGATGAAACTAAATAGACGTGTTCCTTCATTTTATTTATTCAAACACCCGCTTCGCTCAAGTGCGCGAAGACCGCAAAGCCCCTCAAGGCTGATCGGCTCCATTCATCTGCTCTCTGGAAATCCTTATGCATCTTCGCGGCCCTTGCGACCTTCTGTCTGTTATTTCCCGCTCCTTTGGGGCATCTTCGCAGCCTTTGCGACCTTCTGTTTGTTATTTCCCGGCTCCTTTGGCGACGCGGCCGACAATGTCCGCCAGTTTGGGGCGAAGAAAGGCGGTCAGCGCTTCGGCAATGGCCTCCTGCGTAAAGTCGAGATAGACGTGATCATCGGCAAAACTGACCTTAAAGCCCTTGAGAATCTCGTTGTCTGTATGGAGCTCAATACCCTGAACCATCTGATTCTGAACCTTCTGCGCGAAAAATCGGGTCAGTTCCTGCTGATCGGTCTCGCTGATGAGCAGTTCGATCCGCGTTTCCCCGTGCTGCCCGGCACAGGACTCCGCCATCTTAACCATCATCTGCTCAAGGATTTCAATCTTCAGCGCATCCTGCGTCGATTCGGCGACGATGTCCGAAAGGATGTTCTCGACGCCCTGTCCCACCGTGATGAGTACATCGCGAGCGGCCTGCTCAAGGGTGGCCGTGCTGCGCCGGGTGTAGACCTGTGCGTCGCGCTCGGCGTCGGCGACGAGCTCTTTGGCCCGGGTTTCGGCATCACGCACAATCTGCGCGGCCTTTTCTTTGGCCTGCGAAACGATCTGATCCGCTTCGGCCTGCGCCTTATCAACGCCTTCCTTGCGAATCTGTTCGAGTAAGGGTTGAAGTTCTTCAGCCATAATCTTCTCCAGTGCGGGTTTGAAAATAAGCTGTCGATTTTAGGGAATGCAGGTCCGCCTGCAAGCTCTGCTTTGTAAAAAGCTTATGCACGACCCTGTTTATTCCTGAACCTCATTCCCATACTTGACTAAGTATGGGAATCGCTTTTCCGATTCCGGCGCTCTGAACTTCCCACGGGTTGGAAAAGCCGATACATTGCCGAAATGAACGATGTTCTGTCAGAAGAGATTATTTATATGCGTATGGCGCTGCGCGAGGCGCAGCGGGCCGCCGAAGCGGGGGAAGTGCCCTGCGGCGCGGTGATTGTTCATAACGGAGAGGTCATCGGCAAAGCCCACAACCAGACCGAGATGCTGCGCGACCCGACGGCCCACGCCGAAGTGCTGGCGATCACCCAGGCCTCGGCGGCGCTCGGAAACTGGCGGCTGACCGATGCGGTGATGTATGTGACCAAGGAGCCCTGCCCGATGTGCGCGGGCGCGCTTGTACTCGCCCGCCTGAAAAAAGTGGTATGGGGGTGCGACGACCCGAAACGCGGCGGCGGGCGCTCCCGGTTTGAAATTCTCGACCACGCCGATCTCAACCACCGCGTCGATATCGAAACGGGTGTTCTCGAAGAGGACTGCAAAGCCCTGCTGCAGAATTTTTTCCGCGAGCGCCGTGCGCAGAAAAAATCCGGACTATGAGATGCCGTACCGGGCACACTCTTCGAGCGCATACCGGTCGGTGCAGCCGGCAACGTAATCGCAGACCGTCCGCATCAGTCCCTCCTGCGGAATGCGTTCGCGAGCCTTGCGTCCCATGGTGTCGGGATGGTCTGTATAATGCAGGAAGAGTCCGCGCATCAGTTCGACCGCTTCGGTATTGGCATCGGCAACCGCCGGGTGATAGTAAAGCTGCTGATAAAGAAAATCGGAAAACTCCCTGAGCATGGCGTCCATTTCCCCGCTGAAACAGATCAGGCGTCCGGGGGCATTCATCACCTCATGAATGGAGGACGGGGTGTTTTGTTCCAGTCTGCGGCGTCCTTCTGCAAGAACATCCTGCGCCTGCAGATCAAGCAGGTTGCGGATGGTGACGCGTCGATGCTGGTCTTCGTCGAGCCCGCTGTACTGCTCGTCGGTCCGGGCGGCGGCACGTCGCCAGAAGGCCAGCTCGCGAAGCTGGTCGAGTGTGATGAGCCCGGCGGACAGACCGTCATCGGTATCATGCGCATGGTAGGTCATGTCGTCGGCCACGTCGGCAATCTGCGCCTCCAGATACTGGAAGGGTCCGATGGGATATCCGTCGAGCTGTGCATCGGGATTGGCGGCCTCGTGTTTAAGCAGGCCGGCGCGCACCTCCCAGGTGAGATTGAGACCGGTAAATCCGGGATACTGATATTCGAGTTTTTCAACCGCCCGCAGGCTCTGAAGATTGTGATCAAACCCGCCGTGCTCTTTCATGAGATCATCCAGCACATATTCTCCGCGATGGCCGAAGGGGCTGTGCCCGACATCATGGGACAGACAGATGGTTTCGGTGAGGTCTTCGTTTACGCGAAATGCGCGCGCCAGCGTACGGCCGACGGCGGTCATTTCCATGGTATGGGTTAAGCGGGTGCGGTAGTGATCGGCCGTCCCGTTGACAAACACCTGCGTTTTGTATTCAAGGCGCCGGAAACAGCGGCTGTGCAGCACGCGGTCGCGATCCCGTTGAAAGCAGGGCCGCACCGGATGGTCTGTTTCCGGATACCGGCGCCCGCGGCTGTCGGCGCTGTGCGCTGCAAACGGGGCAAGATCCCGGTTTTCCAGCGATTCCCATTGTTTACGTGAATGTGTCATGGGAACCGATTGTACTCTCCGGAGACGTTTTGGCAATCGCCGGACACATCCTTATCCGTACGCGGCCGCAGCGGGCGTGCCGCGACGGCCGCGAACACGTGATGCAGGGCGGCGGCTGTTCAGGTGATTTCTGCACCGCGGGCCATCAGCACCTTGCCGGTACGAACAATTTCAATGACCTTGAATTTTTCGACCATCTCAACCAGCGCATCGATTTTCGCCGGATCGCCGACCACCTGAAGCATGAGAGACTGCTCGGTCAGATCGACCGTTTTACAGCCGAAATGCTCGGCGATCTGCAGGGCTTCTCCGCGGCTGTCGGAGCGGACAGCGATTTTGATCAGGCCCATTTCCTTGACGACCACATCGTCATAGGTGTGATCCGTGCAGGCCAGCACATCGATGAGTTTGCTGACCTGTTTGATGATCTGCTCCAGCCCGTCGGGATCGCCGCTGACGCCGATCGTCATGCGTGAAAAGTGTCCGTCCACTGCGGGAGAGACGACCAGCGATTCGATATTGAATCCCCGGCGGGAGAAGGTCTGTGCAATCCGTGCCAGAACACCCGGCCGGTTGGCGACATAAACACTGAGGGTATGAATGTTTTTGTTAATCATGATGAGCTCCCGTTAAAAAGGATGAATAATGAACCGCCCGGGCACGCCGGACGTCCGAAATCAGACCTCCCGGAGAACGGATTTCTTTTTTGGGTTTCAGGTTTGTTGTCATTCTGTGTTCCCCGGGTATCCGGACCTTTCGGGCTTCCGTTTTTCTTACGTGGATCCGGTTGGTTTGTCCATGCGCCGTCCGTCTTTCGGCTCCTCGACGAGCATGTCTTCCAGTCGTTTCCCTGCGGGAACCATGGGGAAAACATTGTCGGTTTTTTCGCACTCACAGTTGATGAGGCACGGGCCGTCACTGTAGTCGAGCGCGGCGCGGACGACGCGCTTGACATCGCCGGGACGGCGCAGATTGAAGCCTTTGATACCGAACGCATCGGCCAGGCGGACAAAATCCGGATTGCCCTCCAGATCAACGCCGCTGTGGCGCTCATCGTAGAAGAGGGTCTGCCACTGACGCACCATGCCGAGATAATGATTGTTTAGAACCACGAACTTGATCGGCAGTTTATGCAGCGCCGCGGTGGCCAGCTCACATTCCGTCATCTGGAACCCGCCGTCCCCGCAGAACGCAATCACCAGATCATCCGGCCGGCCGAGCTGGGCACCGATTGCGGCGGGCAGGCCGTATCCCATGGTGCCGGCACCGCCGGAGCTGAGGAAATTGTTCGGCGCATCGGTTTTATAAAACTGTGCCGCCCACATCTGGTGCTGACCGACATCGGTGACGACCACCGCGCGACCCTCGGACAGCTTATAAAACTCGTCGATGACATGCTGCATTTTGAGTCCGCCTTTGCGGATAAATTTAAGCGGATATTTTTTCTTCCAGCCCTCAATGGTGCGCAGCCAGTCGTCGGTGGCCAACGGCGCAACATGCGTATTGAGTTCCTTCAGAACCGCACCGGCATCGCCGACGCAGAAATGCTGCGGCCGGATCATTTTGTTGATTTCGGCGGGATCAATATCGATGTGGACAATGGTCGCCTCGCTGCAGAAGTGCGCGGGGTCGCCGAGAATACGGTCGTCGAAGCGCGATCCGATATTCAGAAGCAGGTCGCACTCACAGACTGCTTTATTGGCATAGGCGGTGCCGTGCATACCGAGCCAGCCGACGGACAGCTCGTGCGTTTCGGGGAAGGCTCCTTTCCCCAGCAGCGTGGTCGTGACCGGTGCCTGCAGGGTTTCAGCCAGCCGGCGCAGGTCCTCTTCGGCATGTGAAATCAGCACCCCGTGTCCGGCCAGAATGAGCGGCCGGCGGGCCTTGCTGACGGCTTCGGCTATTTCGAGGACGGTTTCGTGATCCGGCGGATCGGTCTGAACCTTGTAGCCGGGAAGCTTCATTTCGGCCTGCAGTTCACCGGTGAAGGCACCGGCGCTGACATCCTTGGGAATGTCGAGCAGAACCGGGCCCGGGCGGCCGGTGGTGGCGATATGAAACGCCTCATTGACGATGCGCGGGATATGGTTTGTGTTTTTGATCAGATAGCTGTGCTTCACAACGGGCATGGTGATGCCGAAAATGTCCGCCTCCTGAAAGGCGTCTTTGCCGAGCATCCAGGAAACGGACTGGCCGGTGAGCACGATCATCGGAACCGAGTCCATGTGTGCGGTCATGATGCCCGTCAGCGTGTTCGTGGCTCCGGGGCCGCTGGTAACGAGAACAACCGCGGGCCTGCCGGTGGCGCGGGCGTAGCCGTCGGCCATATGGGCCGCACCCTGCTCATGACGAACCAGAACAAATTTAATATTGTTGGGAACCGTGATCAGCGCATCGAAGAGCGGAATCGCCGCACCGCCGGAAAGCCCGAACATGCACTCGACACCCTGCGCTTCCAGCGTGCGAATCAGCGCCTGCGCGCCATCCATTTCCATTTTTTCCATCTGTTTTCTCCATTTAAATCTTTTTACCCCGAATCGTTGCCAAAAATACACCCTGTTTTTAACTCATCAAGAAAATTGTTGTTAAATTTTAACAAAAAAACACCTCATTTTTTGACCCGAAAACAAACCGGGTCCGAAAAAATGAAATTTTAGAGCATAAACATGCCTTTGGGAATTATCAGCGACGGAGGGAAACGGGCCCGCGAATATCCTGATCGGGGAGACAGGATGGCTGCGGCCGGCGGCCTTGCCCTGCGGGGCCGCCGCTGGAGCGCCCGCTCTCCTTTACCTTCCGTTCGGCGCTCCCTATGTCGGTTCCGGGGCCCCGGGCATGCTCCGTTCAGAACCCCAAAACCCGGAACGAGAAAACCCTCCACGGCTTTCCTCTTGCGTGCCTACTGGCCCTGTGATATGTAGTAATCCGTTTTAGTCTGTATCATTGCGGAGCATTTGCGACGCTACGAAGCGGAGGCGTGAAACGATGTCAGGACCAGAAAGATGGCACTCGCTTGAGGAAATCGCGGAACACCTCGGCGTCAGCCAGGATACGATCCACCGATGGATCAGAACGAAAGAAATGCCCGCGCACAAGGTCGGGCGTCTCTGGAAGTTCGACGTGGCCGAGGTGAATGACTGGGTGAAATCGGGAAAGGCAAAAGGATAGGCATGGCAAGGCTGTCACTCGCAAAACTGGAACGGCACCTGATGGGAGCCGCGGACATCCTGCGCACCCAGGGCATGGATGCGGCCACCTACAAGGACTATATCTTCGGCATGCTGTTTCTCAAGCGCTGCTCCGATGTCTTCACGCAAGAGCGCGAAAGCATCGTCGGGCGCAAGGTCGAGCAAGGCGTCGTCAAAGAGGCGGCCGTGGCAAACTACGGCGAGAACCCGGATTACTATGACGGATTCTTCGTTCCCGAGCATTCGCGGTGGTCCCATCTCCAGGAACACCTGAACGACGCGCGTGTCACCTATGGAAGCCTGCTCGACAAAGCACTTGTCGGTCTGAGTGAATCCAACGAATCGCTGGAGCATGTCCTCGACCACATCATGTTCATGCGCACGCAGGGGAATAAGCGCGTTGTCTCTGACGACGCCTGCAAGGATCTTGTTCGGCATTTCAACAGGTACCGCCTGTGTGACGAGGATTTCCAGTTTTCCGATCTTCTCGGGTCGGCCTACGAGTTTCTGATCAACCAGTTTGCGGAGTCGGCGGGGAAAAAGGGCGGCGATTTCTATACACCACGCGATGTCATCCGGATGATGGTCCGCCTTCTCGATCCACAGCCGGGTATGAGCATCTACGATCCGACATGCGGCTCGGGCGGCATGCTCATTATTGGCCGCGAGTATATCGAACAATCCGGCGGAGATCCGACCAACCTGCGCCTCTGCGGGCAGGTGAACGATCCCTCCGCCTGGTCGATCTGCAGGATCAATATGCTGCTGCATGACATTCGGGGCGCGGACATTCAACTTCAGGATACGCTGCTACATCCCATGCACCGGGAGGCCGGAGAGCTGGAACGGTTCGACCGTGTGATCGCGAATCCGCCTTTCAGCCAGAACTACTCCAAGAACAACATGGAGTTCCCTGAGCGATTCCGCTGGGGATGGTGTCCAACGACGGGCAAGAAGGGCGACCTCATGTTCGCCCAGCACATGCTGGCCGTGTGCAAACCGAGGGGGATGGTTACCACGGTCATGCCGCATGGCGTGCTCTTCAGGGGTAGCGCCGAGAAAGAGATCCGGAAGAAGTTCCTTCAGCAGGACCTGATTGAAGCTGTTATCGCACTGCCTCAGAACCTGTTCTATGGCGCGAGCATTCCCGCGTGCATCCTTGTCATGCGTCCCAACCTGACCGGCCAGACGCCGAATCCCAACAAACCGGAAGCCCGGCGTGGCAAGGTTCTTTTCATCAATGCCGACCGCGAATTCCTCGCGGGCCGCGCTCAGAACTACCTCCAGCCGGAGCATATCGAGAAAATGGCGTCTACGTTCCGCCGTTTCACCAATGTTGACGGGTACGCCAAGGTGGTTTCTCTGGATGATATCGCATCCGAGGCCAACGACTATAACCTGAACGTCCGGCGCTATGTCGACAACTCGCCACCGCCCGAGCCGCACGATGTCCGTGCCCATCTGGTGGGCGGCATTCCCCTCGCCGAGATCAGCAGCCGGCAATCGCTGTACGACGCGCTCAGGTTCGATCCCGGCAAGCTGTTCACGACCCGCCCGGATGATCCCCAATACATGGATTTCTCTGCTTCCGTGACCGAACGCACGAAGATTGCCGAGATTATCGAAGCCGATGAGGACATTCAGACCCGCATGCAGGAAGCGCACGACGCGGTCGCGGCATGGTGGGCGGAACATTCGGCGCGACTGGTCGCCCTGCCGGAACGAAAGAACCTGAACGCGGTGCGCTCCGAACTATTGGCCAGCTTCTCGGACGCCCTGCGCCCGCTGGGCATGCTTGACGCCTTCAAACTCTCCGGTGTGGTCGCCACCTGGTGGACCGATGGCTTGCCTGACTTCAAGACACTGATCGAGAACGGATTCTGTGGCGTGGTTGACGGTTGGGTGGATGCCATCGCCGATGCCGTGCAGGATGACGATTCCGTTGGCCCCGCTTTTGACCCCTTTGAACACAAACTCGTCAAGAAGGTCATGGCCGACTACCTCGAACAGATTCAGGAAACCACGTCCGAGATCGCCCGGCTGAAGGGTGAGCAGGAAGCATTCGAGCAGAGCAATCCGCCTGACGACGCCGAAGAAGACGAACTCGCATCCTGGAACTACGCCAAAGATCTGGAGCGCCAGATCAAAGAGCTGAAAGCCGAGAACAAGGACGCGCTCAAAGAGCTGAAGAAGCTGGAGCGCGCCACGGCCAAGAAGAACGCCAGTGAGGACGACAAGCGCGCCGCGCAGGACGCCCGTGATGCGTTGAAGCCCTATTTTGATGACACCTTGCAACTGGAAGCGGATCTTCAGCCCTACAAACAGATCAAGACAAACCTTGCTACCGCACGGGCCAAGTACCGGGAGCTGATGGGCTACTTCGTCACGGAACTGAAGCTGCGCTGTTCAGGGATGTCAGAGGAGGAAAAGCAAGCGCTCGTCCTGGAGTTGCTGCTGGCCGACCTGCAAAGTGGTGTTCATGCCGCGCTATCGGTCGTGCGTCGGGATCTCACCACACACGTTGAAAGCCTTTGGGACAAATATCGCGTGCCGTTGAGTGTGCGTCAGCAGGAGCGTGATCATACGACATCAACACTGACAACCATTCTGGGGCGTCTTGGCTACGCGAAGGAGCTGGCCCGGTGAAAGAGACTGAACGCAGGGAATTCAAGAAAAGCCTGGCTGAACTGAAGACCGGCCTGATTTCGATTGCGGCCATCCTGAACAAGCATGGCAAGGGTGAGCTGTGGTTCGGTATCCGTAACGATGGGAAGGCTGTCGGTCTGGAAGCCACGGACAAGACGTTGCGCGATGTTTCCCAATCCATTGCGGCCCATATCGAGCCGCGTATCTACCCGCAGGTAACGCTGGAAACCGTTGACGGCATTTCCTGCATCAAGGTTGCCTTTGAAGGGGGTGACAAGCCCTACTACGCCCATGGCCGCGCCTACATGCGCGTGGCGGACGAAGACCGCCAGCTCAGCGTCCGCGAGTTGGAGAAGATTATCGTCGCGAAGAACCAAGACCGGCTGCGCTGGGACAATCAGCCATGCGATCTGACTGTCGATCAACTTGACCAAGCCAAACTGCGGGCATTTGTCGACCGCGCCGGACTGAAATGGGATACGCCGACGAACGCCCTTGACAAGTTGGGGCTGTTGAGTGGCGACCGCCTGCTCAACGCCGCGAAATTGTTTTTCACCGCAGAACCGATGGAACTGCGCTGTGCTGTCTTCGGCACCACCGACAGCGCCATGATCATCGACCGCCACGACACGAAGGGCGATATTCTGGAGCTGATTGAGGAAGCACAGAAATATGTTCTCAAGAACATTCATATCGGCATGCGGCTTGAGGGGCTCTACCGCGTTGATGTTCCTGAAGTATCCGTCGATGCAATGAGAGAGGCCATTATCAATGCCTTTTGTCATCGTGATTACCGTGATCCCGACTACGTCCAGGTCGCGGTGTTTAAGGATCGCGTCGAGATCCGCAATCCGGGGACACTGTATGGTTCATTGACCTTGGCGAATTTACGGAAAGGCTATGTCTCGCAGCGTCGAAATCCATTGGTTGCCGAGATGTTCCGCCGTGTCGAAATGGTGGAGGGCTGGGGGCGCGGTATGCCCCTGATCCTTCAGAATGCTCCGGATGTCGACTTTCGTGAAATAGGCACCCTCTTTATCGCCTCCTTTCCGCGCCCGTCCTATGCGAATGACTACGGAGCGGGGGCCGCCGCACGTTCCGCTAAGGCTGAGTCAAGCGCTCGGCAGAATACAGGAAAGCCTGCGGAACGGGTTCCGGAAAGCAGGTTCCTAAAAGGCAAGGCGGTTCCTAATAGAAAGTTCCTAAAAGACGAATCCATTGACACATCCGAAAAGATTCTGGCCTTGATACGTTCTAACCCGGCCATAACGACATTTGCAATGGGAAAGGCGCTGGGCATCAGTGATCGTGCTGTTCGGAAGCGAATCACCACGATGCGCGAGGCGGGCCTGCTCTTGCGGACCGGCGGCCGTAAAGCCGGACGTTGGGAGGTGCTGAAATGACCGACGTGTTGCTCGAAAACGTTAGCGTGCTGGCCGGTCAGATGCAGGATCTGGCGCGTCAAGCACATGCCGGGTATGCCGCCGAGGTGGAAGCGCTCATTGCCGCACGGTCCCGCGACATCCAACGGATCGAGCACCTGCTCGACGGCATCCTCGATTTCGGTTTCGACGACATCATGACTCAACTCTTCAAACGCCTCTGCCGCTACTACTACACCCTCGATCCCGCCGCCACCGCCTCCTATGTCCACATCTACCGCGAGATGTGGGACAGCGAGGGAGAGGAGGTGGCTTTGTGAAACGGGCGGAAATACAGAGATGGCGGTCGAGTACCATAGGAGAAATGGGAGAAATCGTTTCCGGAGGCACACCGAGCCGCACCGTGCCATCATTCTGGAACGGCAATATTCCGTGGGCTACACCGACCGACATCACCCGTCTTCAGGACAAGTACATCTCGAATACAGCGGAAAAAATCACTGAAAACGGGCTCGCGGGTAGTTCGGCGCACTTACTGCCGGCTGGCTCTCTGCTTGTCACAAGCCGTGCGACTCTCGGAGAGGCAGCAATCGCCACGGTTCCAATCGCTACCAATCAGGGGTTCAAGAGCATCGTACCTAACTCTGAAACCCATCGAGTATTTGCATACTACTTAATCAAGACGCTCAAATCGAAAATGATTCCTCTCGCATCTGGCACGACATTTCTGGAAATCGGCAAGGGGGATTTCTGTCGTATACCGGTTCAGATTCCGGACTTCGATGAACAAGCCCGCATCGCCTACGTTCTTGACACGATTGACGAGGCCATCCAGAAGACCGAAGCGGTCATCGCGAAGCTGAAGCAGATTCGCGCGGGGATGCTCCATGATCTGCTGACCTACGGGCTGGACAAAGACGGGAAGCTCCGCGATCCCGTCGCCCATCCCGAACAGTTCAAAGACTCCGAACTCGGCCGGATTCCGAAGGAGTGGGAGACAAGAACCATTGAGCAACTGCCTATCGCGATCTTGGATGGAGATAGGGGCAGTAATTACCCAAATGAATCCCAGTTGTTCGATGATGGGTACTGCGTGTTCTTGAACAACAAGAACATCAAGGATGGAACCTTTGATCTCTCTTCCGCTCAGTATATCACCAAGGAACGTGATGCTTTGTTGCGCAAGGGGAAGCTCATTGCTGGCGACGTTGTGGTTACGACAAGAGGAACTGTCGGGAACATAGCTCTCTACGATCGCAACACACCTTACGGACATATCCGAATCAATTCTGGAATGGTCATTCTGCGGCACACGGAAACCATATTCGAGCCGCGCCTCTTTGTGTATGTCTGGCGACACCTGTTTCCGTCAGAGTACCACCGTCTGAGTTCGGGATCGGCGCAACCCCAGTTCCCTATTCGCGATATGCTCGGCTTCAGATTGATCCTGCCCCCGATGGCGGAACAGGAGGGAATAGTTGCCATGCTGCTGGAAGTGGACTCTACGATTGGCAGACATCTGCAGGAGCAGGTGAAGTTGACCAAGATCAAGTCAGGTCTCATGGATGACCTTTTGAGTGGAGATGTTCGCGTGCAGGAAGAACTGCTCGATGTGATCGAGGCCAAAGGGCTGGAATTTGCGGAGAATCTGGCGGTCTTGCGAGAGCGAAGGAGTGCGCAGTGAAATATGTAAACTGGTTGCATTTGACTGATCTGCATTTTGGGCAATCATCGCAGGATTGGCTTTGGCCAGGACTTCGAGATGAATTCAAGAAGGATCTCCGCAAGGTTCACGAGGTGGCTGGCCCATGGCATATTGTGTTCTTTTCCGGCGATCTGACCCAATGTGCCGAACAAGACCAGTTTGCAGCGCTAGAGAACGAACTCAAGCAACTGTGGGACTTCTTTGGCAAACTCGGGTCCAACCCCGTACTCGCCGTTGTGCCCGGAAACCATGACCTAGTCCGGCCACCTTCGTCTTCCGCTGCCCTCAGAGCTCTCCACCAATGGCAGCAAGATGACGTGATTCAGAGAGCGTTCTGGGAGGATGAGACAAGCGAGTATCGCCAGCTTGTCGCTGCTGCATTCGCCAACTACGTAGAATGGTGCGGCAATACTGAGTTGCCCCTCATCACACCAGCGCAACCAGGTCTTCTGCCGGGAGACTTCAGTGCTGTCTGTGTTGGATCTGGGCTGAAGTTGGGTGTCATTGGAGTGAACAGCGCGTTTCTTCAGCTTGAAGGCGGGGACTACGAGAAACGTATTGCAGTACATCCCCGGCAGATTGTCCAGGCTTGTGGTGGCGATCTGCCGCTCTGGTGCAAAGATGTGGATGTAGCGTTTCTGGTGTCGCATCATGGGCCGGGCTGGTTAGCAGATCAAGAGCTCACGACGTATCAAGCCGACTTCTATCCTCCCGAGCGATTCTTCTGCCATCTCTATGGACACCTGCATGAATCCAAGACTGAGGATATTTCACAAGGCGGCAGCGTCCCGCGACGGCTGCGGCAAGCCCCGTCCCTCTTCGGGTTAAAGAACTGGGGTGAAAGCAATGAGAGGCTTCACGGGTATACGGCCGGTCGTATCGAGATTGGCTCTGACATAGGGCATGAGTATCTATGGCCCCGAATCCTGACAAAGAAGCTTCATGGCGCATGGTCGCTCAGCCCAGACACCAGATACGATCTGACCGAGAACAACGCGGTTGTGACTGCTTTCACACCTCAGTCCCCTTCGTCAGAAGTCTGCCAGCGTACCCATCCAATCGAAAAGAAGGGCGCCCCATCAGCTCCAGATGATGACACCAGCGATGGTGCAACGGAAGACGAGACAGCTCTTCCGCTTTCGGTTTTTGAAACGCCGCATACTGACGCAGACAAGGCTCGGAAGTCGCTCAAGAATGTGCCGCGCTTCCGCCTTCCGCCTCCTGCCCAACACAGCGGCATCCGACTAGACGCTCAGGAAACTGCGACCCGTTCACTTCGGGAGCATCGGTGTGTATGGATTGCATGCGACTGGGGACTCGGCAAGGACGAGTTCCTTGCTGTTGTCGCTGGAGTTGTTGCGCCCACTGGTTCGGGAAGTGATGTCTATCGGATTGATTGCGAAGATGTAACCGACAGAGAGAGCCTTTTGACTGCATGCCAGGACCAGTTGGGATTGCAGCTTCAGGCTTTCTGCGCCCAGATTCTTGATCTTCCTTTCTCATTGCTGGTCTTTGATGGGGTCGGTGATGCATTCCTCGCGGACGGGGAGAAAGATCAAAGGTACCGAAGCCGCGATGAAATCCTGCAGGCTCTCTTGGACTACTGCCCGACAATGTCTATCGCATTGGTCTCAAGGGACTTGCCGTCGCAACTTCCTTGCCCCTCTGTGGAACTCCAGCCTCTTGATGTTCCAGAGGTAAGAGCCTACATCACAGGCCATCCTGAGCACCAGCCGAACCTAGAGGATGCGGAAACAATCGAAGTCCTGCATGCGCGCTCAGGAGGTGTGCCGATGCACCTTGATGCGCTGCTTCGGGACCTACGATTCATCTCAATACACGATCTAATGGAGTCGGAGCTGGAAAGACCTGTTACTGATGCAGTCGACTCTGAGCCTGTACCCAAGGCGCTCAAACAGGCAATCGCCGCACTCGCTACATCACCCGATCGGTACCGCAAACGTAGCTTTCTGCTCCTCAAGGTACTCACGGCCCTGCCGAATGGGGAGACGTTTGGGGCAATTCGCCGATTCTATCCGACGGAGCCTTTCTATACTGCGAATGTCGAGGACCTCACGCGCTTACACCTGTTAGACGTAACATCTGTGGTCGACCCCACACCAGAGATGCGCAGCAAAGGGGGCTTCAGTGCAAAAGGGGCGGCAGAATTGCCTAAGCTCCTACGTGTGCCTCGGCAGGTCCAAGCCTATGTACGGTCACTCATGGATGACGATGAGTTGGCTGAGACCATGGAAACTGCCGCAGATCTGGCTTTCGGGCGCCGATGGCGAGATGGCAAGATCCGTCTACGTCCCCTCCATTTAGACAGTGCTGGCCAGAGAATCTACGGTTCTGGGAATGAGCACTTGATTGCGCGTTATCTGGTGTGGAGCGCATTGCAGCACGGGCGCAAGCGGATAGTCCGAAGAGCGGCACGGGCGGCTATTGGGTATTGCCGGAAGCTAATCGCCGCCGATCGCTACCGTGATGCGGCCATAGCCACCGAGGATCTATACCATCTTCTGGAGGGGACTGAGTTCCAGCGTGAGTTCAGCAGCCTCGGGCAGATACGCGGTGAAGCTCTGCGCATGATAGGGAAGCGCAAGGAGGCTCTCCAGATCTTGAATCATACCGTAGAGATTGGTTCTTCGCTCCTCACCCGTGACGCGCTGGCGTCTGTGCACCTTGACATTGCGTTGGCCCACGAATCACTTGGAGAGAAAGACCAAGCCGTTCTTGCTGCTCGAAGAGTGCAGGAACTGTCCAAGGACCACTCATCGAAGTACTTACAGGCTGCAGCAACAATCGCAGAGTGCAGGTTGTCTGGTGACGAGCTCGTCGAATCCCTCAAAGATCTTGAGAGTCGAGCAAGGGCACAGAACCTGAACGACTTAGGGAATACCATAGCGCTCATGCTGGCTCGATACGATCGTGGTCACGCACTGAAACACAACGAGCGAGTTCTCACAAACAAGGGTAATCTCTACAACAGAATAAGAGCAGTGACCAACAAAGCCTCTGAACTGGTTAAGAGTGGAGACATCACCACTCTACCTCCGGCGGAAAGAGTGTTGTTGGGAATTTCATATTCGTATCTACATTCCCAGCGTCTTGCTGCCTTGTTCTCGCGCTGTCACCGGGCCATATGGAGCCTTCTATTGCATGAAGGAATGATCCCGCAGCTTCTCCGACTCTTCCGGCACAGCTCATTTGTCTGGCGTATTCAAGGCAAAGAAAAGGAGGAAGGCATTTATCTGCAGTCGCTAGAAGAAATGGTACCCATCGGGACCGGCACACCGCAGGGCGACAGGGATGACTTCGCCTACTTCGTGAGACGCAAGGGTGTTCTGTCCCTGCCTCCGCCATCTGATGCATCTTCCGAGGCCAGGGAGGGTTGCTGAGTGAGAGAGCGAGCACTCGAGTATTTACGCGCGGCGCTGGCCCAGCCGGACGCACAATTCCGCGACGGACAGTGGGAGAGCATCGAC
>CAZITJ010000040.1:0-15919 GCA_964542135.1 uncultured Verrucomicrobiota bacterium | reverse complement strand
CGGATACTGTTTGCGCCAGAGCTCTATCTGCTTCGGGGGAATCGGATTGGCCGTCAGGTCGATCTGCCTGAGTTCAGGGAGTCGGAAAATAAAACCGGGGAGGTCTTCCAGTCGGTTCAACGCCAGATTGAGCCGTCGCAACCGGTGACAACGCGCCAGAAAACTGCGCAGCCCGTTCAGCGGCCCGTTTTTATACTGCTCATCCAGACTGTCGAGTTCCGCATAATCCAGATGTATTTCCCTTGCGGCACCCGGATCCAGCGTGTGGAAGTCGACATCATCCAATTGCACCGCTGTCAGCTTGAGAACACCCTGTGCATCGATAGCAACCGGCCTCGAGGGCTCCGGCAGCGCGACCAGATAGTTCCCTTCGGAACGCTCTCCGAGCAGAGCGTAGCCCATGGCCCCCTTCAGTGCGCGGCGGCGCAACGGAGGGGTGTTGAGAACCCAGCCCCGCTCAGCGGCCGCCCGGTCAACCGATGCAGCCGGCGGTTGTTCGCTCCAGATGTACTCAAGCGACGGGTACAGGTCGGCGTTCGCAGACAGCGGCAATTCCGAAACCGCTGTGCCGGAAACATCCAGCATGCGCAGGCGCGGAAGAAGCGCGACCCAGTCCGGAAGCGATGTCAGGGCCGACCCATGAAGAGTTAAATACACCAGCTGATCCAGTCCGGACAGCGACGCCGGCAGCCGGTTCAGCGACCGGAGATTCAGGTGAAGCGCCGCCAGCCGCGGCAGCGAGCCGATGCTCTCGGGAAGCGCAGACAGGCTGTGATCTTCGATCCACAGCACCCGCAGCTCTTGCAAATCGCCGAGGCTTGCGGGGAGCTCCTCCAGCTTTGTGTTTCGCAGGGCGAGCTGCCGAAGCGCCTTCAGGCTCCCCATCTGTGAAGGAAGCCGCTTCAGCCGGTGGTTGTGTGCGATCGCAAAAGCATGCAGATTGGTCAGTTGTGTCAGCGAATCCGGCAGCTGCGCAATGGCCGGGTTATCATTGATCCGCAGTTCCACAAGCGCCCGGCAGGCGCCAATCCCCTCCGGCAGATGCTGCAGCGCACCGTGCTCCACGCGCAGACTCGTCAGACGGGTCAGATTGGTGATGCCGGCGGGCAGGCGGGGGACCTGATGATAGGTCAGGGTCAGCGTTTCGAGCTTTTTGAGCTGTCCGATGGTTTCCGGCAGCCGGGCCAGGCCGCCGTACACATGATACTGACCGCCTCCGTCCCCGATGATTCCAAAGGACGACAGATCGACTCCGTCGTATGCGTGGCGCGGTCGGGGCAGTTCGTTTCCGCCGGCAACCATGAGGTGCCGAAGCTCAGAAAGCTCTCCAACTGAGGGAGGCAGATCCCGCAGATCATGCCGCCAGATCCGCAACGCTTCCAGACGGCGCAGAGCGCCGATTTCCGGCGGAAGATTGGTGAGTGCCCGCGAGGGATCGCCCAGCGTCAGCTCGGTCAGGTTCGTAAGCAGACCAATTTCGGGCGGCAGCGTCCGAAGCGGGTTCTCGTTCAGGTAAAGTTTTTCGAGCCGTTTGAAGCGGCCGATTTCGGGCGGCAGCTTCGTCAAACCCCTGTTTCGAAGGTCCAGTACGGTACGTGTTTGCGCCGAGGTATTCGTCCGCATCCACTCCGGAACATTGCTTTGCGGTGCCGCACCGGACGGATCGGCACAGACTGCACCCAGCGGCAGCCAGACCGTCAGCAGCAGCACAGCGGCCGCTGAACACCGAAGACCGATCCGGTCTTCATTCATTCTGCGCCCCGGTCGGGCTGCGTCGCAGACGGCGCACCGTCCGCCAGCAGGGTTTCAAGCACCGGCTCCATGGCTTCGGCCCAGACCCGGAACCCGGGTTCCGCCGGATGCACATCATCGGGGATGAGCGCCGGATCTTTCAGGACGCCCTCCTCATTCAGGAAGGCCTCGTTCAGATCAAGCGGGATGATCTGCTCATCATCCTGCACCCGCTCCACCGCGATCCGGTACGCTTTGATTTGCCTGGAGTTGACCCAGTAGGTTTTGGTTGTGGGGAAATGCGGAATAAAGAGAAGGGTCGCCTGCGGCTGCCGGGTACGGATTTCTTTGAGCAGTGCCAGCATGCCGGCGGCGATTTCCTCGGCGGGGTCGTGGTTGTTGTGTCCGATGGTCAGAATCACGACCTCGGGACGAATCCCGTCCAGTCCGCCGTGCTGCAGGCGCCAGAGCACGGCCTGGGTGGTGTCGCCGGCGATGCCGAGATTGAAAGCGCCCCGCGGAGCGTAATATTCATCCCACACCGCTTTCCCGCCGCGACATTCTCTGCCGCCGCTTTTCATGGTTTCGGCGTCAAAACTGTCTGTGATGGAATCGCCGACGAACAGGATGCGGACCTCGGGGCGCGCGGCCATTTTCTGTATGAGCTTTTGGTGGGTTCCCAGCCACCAGCTGTTGGTCTGCCCGTCCCGCATTTTGGGTGCGGGAACGGACGCCTCACAGTGCAGAATCGGCTGCGTCATCCAGCCGGCGCCGGTGTCGGCGGCAAGGCCGTGTCCGGCGGCGGTGAGCAGCAGGATGATGATAAAAAGTCGGCAGTTCGTTGTGTACGTCATGGTTCAACTCCTGATGGTTATTGTGCACGCCAGTGCAGCACAGTCAGTGAATGCGGCGGCAGCGTCAGAGACGATCCGTCGCGGAACTCGTCGAGCCCGCCCTCCTGAATGACCACCTGCGGTTCCGCCTGTTCGAGTTCGTTGTTGGCGGTGAGGTCATCGGCGGCCAGCCGTTTCCAGACGGCCTGCCCGTCGCGCACCGGCGCATCGAGATCAAGCGTGATCTCCAGCGGACGGCTCACGTCCAGATTCAGCAGAATCATCGAGCGCTTCTCGCCGGCGGCAAACGGCAGGACGCGCAGCGCGGACCAGCTTTTTGCACCCAGCCACTCGCCTTTTGATTCATCGTAAAAATCGGCGTCGAACTCCGGCAGATCCCCTTCATAGCGGACGTTCAGCAAATCGCCGGACAGGGCTTCGTTGGCGAGCACCAGCGCATCAAAGTGCGGCCGGACGCGGACGTCCCGGTTCTGCAAACGCAGCACGGCGCCGAACAGGCGGACATCTTTGACTTTGTAGGCCGTGTTTTCCTCGCCGAACAGGGTAAAGAAGCACTGATCGCGCGCGCCGTATTCCTGCAGCATGATCAGCATATTCTGAAGCGTGTTGAGTCCGCCGCCCAGACTGGCGAGAAAGCGGTTGCGGAATTCGGAGGAGGCGTCTCCGTCGGATGCATGATGATTGGTCTCATACACCGCCAGCTCGATATCATGCTTCCGGGCGGCGTCCGCGTTCATATCCATGCCGTCATTATCCAGCAGACGGCGCTGGGTGAATCCGAACAGCCAGCGGAACAGCGCCTCGTCATCGCCGCTGAAGCGTTCCTCAATCGCCGGATCGAGTTTGTGAATCATGTAGGTGGCAATGGCAAACTGGTCGGCGTTGGGCGCATTTTCCATAATGGCGCGGTTGAGCCATCCGTTGAAATTCTGCCCGGCGGTCATGAAGGTCATGTTATCGCGGTACCATTCCGAGGATTTACCGCGCTCAATCAGCCCCTGCCAGTATTCCGGACCGTTGTAGCCGCCGGCGGCGAAGGGGCCGAAGGAGTTCCAGGCCTCATTGCCGAACTCAATAAAAATTTCATCGAACACCTCCGTCCACGGCTCGATCTGTCCCTGCCGGGCGCGAAGCCGGCCCATTCCGGTGTCCGCCGGTGCCGCCAGGTATTCCAGAAACTGCTCGACCTCTTCCGGGTGGATGGTTCCGGGGATGCAATACCAGGGATCCGCACCGACGAATTGGCACAGCTCGTACATTTCATGCAGAGAAAAAGGCTGGCGGAAAGGCGCACCGCGCGGGCCGCCCTTCATCCACGGGCCGCTGATATAGGCCGTCTGTTCCAGACGCGGACGCAGAAAATTTTCCACCGAACAGCCGCCCATACTCAGATAACGCACAATGCCGGGCTGCAGTCGTTTGAGTTCCTTCACGAACAAATCGTTGAAAACGGTCGGATTGTCGCCCTCTTCGTATCGCAGAACAATATCATCGATCAGTGCCGCTCCGCCGGTAACGTCCAGCTTCGCCGCCAAATTGCTGCTGCGGTCGCCGTCTACAGTGAAGTCAAACCGGTAGTCATCCCATTCATCGGTGAGGTCCACGGCATCTTCTGCCGGCTCCGCCAGCGCGACTTCGGGACGGCCCGAAAGCGCCCTGGCGCGAAACGAAAGCGACCAGTCTCCCTCGTATTCGGCAACATCAACAAACACGCCGGGCAGCCGGATGTACGACCGTCCGCCCGACCCGTCCATCTTCAGGGCGGTTTGTCCGAAGGATCCGGGGGCGGTATCGCCCTGCACCATCTCGACATCCGGGCTGTCCCAGTGTGACCCGGCGCCGGCGCCGACCAGATTGAGTGATCCCTGATCGGGAAGATTGCGTTCGACCAGAACAGCCGCATTGTGCGGATCGCCCGGAGCAACCGCGCGGTCGAATTCGATATAGTCGAGCTCACGCGTGCGTCCGTTGTAATCCAGTTCGCGACGGCTGATGGACTGCACCGTTCCCGTGGTTCCGCGTGCCGGCCCGTTCAGGATGGTGAATGCCGCCCCGATATAGCGTCCGTTGATAAAAAACTCCTCGTCGGGAATTCCGGAAAGGCCCTGCCAGATATAGATTCCGTTTTCATCCTGTACCGGCCCCGAGAAAATGGAACGATAGGAGGTTCCCTCGAAATTATAACAGGCGCGAACACGGTTGATCGCCCCGGCATCCCACCAGGTATCGCTGATGTTCATGCCGAATCGATTCACATCCGCAACGGCCACCTGGTCGGAAACGATGACGCGCAGTTCAGCCTGTCCCGGCCCGGCCGCCAGCAAAAAAGCAGACAGAAAAAGAACGATGAGTTTCATAACAGATTCCTTGTTTATCGGCTCACACCGGCGAAGCGCATTCGCAAAGTTTTAAACAAATAGTCTACAAGCGAACAGAAGGTGGGTCAAAAAATAATCATTTTTCTTTTCTCCCTCCATCTGGTTTTATACATTGCGACGCTTAACAAACAAATTGCGAACGGAGCTTTTTGATGACAAAAATGCGTAAAGTTGTACTGGCGGTCGATACTCATCTCTGTCACGGGCGCGATATCTGCGAAGGCGTGCTTCGCTTCGCCCGGCCCTCCATGCGCTGGGATTTTATTCTGACCGCCGATCGCAGTGAAAAGCTGATTGACCAGGTCAGGGAGTGGGACGCGGATGCTATTATCGGCGAGTTCGGAACCAAGGAGCAGACACAAACTGCGCTTGCCACTGACATCCCGGTCGTCAACCTCTACGGGGGAAAGCCGTTCGACTCCGGCCTCACGCAGGTGGGGACCGATGATTTCGCGGTTGGGCGCATGGCGGCCGAGTATTTCGTCAATCGCGGATTCAGACAGTTTGCGGCGTTCGGCCTTCCCGGCGAGGGGTTTCAGTCCGGACGACTGGCCGGTTTTGAAAACGCGCTTGAGGAAGCTCATTTTCGTGTCGATATGCTGACCGACTTCGCGTACGGCTATAAAATGAAAGGCCGCCGCGATGTGCCGTATGACAGCGATATTCACCGCTGGCTCAAAAAACTCTCCAAGCCGGTGGCCATCCTGGCCTGTGACAGCATGCGTGCGGTCTGGTTAGCCGACGCCTGCCGGCATCTGGATGTCGCCGTCCCCGATGAGGTGTCCATCCTCGGCGTGGATGATGACCCGCTTTTCTGCAAGGTCCCCTACCCGCCGATTTCCGCGGTTCGCCTCTCCGGGACGGACGAGGGGTATCTGGCGGCCAAATTTCTGAACCAGATTTTTCTTGGTAAAAAACCGCCGTCCCGGCCGCACCTGTTTGCGCCGCGCGGAATCGCCTTCCGGGAATCGACGAATTTCATCGCGGTGGAAGATGAAAATGTTCGAACCGCGCTGCGCTTTATTGAAAAAACGGCCCGCACCGGCATCAGCGTGGATGATGTGGTAGAGCGCTCGGGCATTTCCCGCCGCGTGCTGGAAAAACGGTTCCGCACGCTGTTAAAAACCAGTCCGCACCGCGAAATCCGGCGGGTGCAAATGGATTACATCAAACATCTGCTCAGTGAAACAGACCGGAAAACCGATGAGATCGCCGAGGCGTCCGGATTCAGCAGCAACATCCGGCTGTGCGCCGAATTTAAAAAGCAGACGGGCTTGAGCCCGATGCAGTATCGCAAAAAATACCGGATGCGCTGAACCGATCCGTGCGAACAGCTCCGGCCGCAGCGCCGTGAAATAAGGGCCGGGCCGCTACAAATCAATCGATGAGAATGCCGGTGCCGCAGACGGTTCGCGTGCCGGTCGGCGTCACATCAGCAAAGCTGCCGCCGAGCCGCACCTCGTCGTAATAGACATCGGCGTCCAGATCGTACTGATCGCTGCCGAAGGACAGCATCCGGGTTCCGCCGTTGCGCCAGCCGCTCTGAAACGTCACCGGCGGCGGGCTTCCGCCCAGCGTCTCCGGATGCGGATTAATCCACAGATTCCAGCCGGTTTCGGAAGAGGTCTCCACGGCATCGCAGCCCGCCACAACCAGAACGGTTTGACCGGTTTCGATTCCGCTGCTCCAGACGGTGTCCTGCGGATCATTTTCCTGAGCGGCGGCGCCGATCTGATAGTCTCCGGAGGCGGTATGGCGGATTGTCATGATATTGCCGCCGAACGGCCAGCGCAGTGAAAAGAAGGCGGTGGTGGCATTGGTTGCCAGCGAGCTCACATCATCCGCGCGCATCAGAAAAGAAACATACAGGCTGCCGTTGGTGACTTCGTTGAAATAGAGGTAGGCGGTTCCGCGGTTGGTTTCTGCGGCATTACGGGTCAGCGCTTTATGGCCGCCTGCCGCGGCCAGCCCGGGGTAGGAAAGCGTGCCGGAAACCAGCTCGGGTGTGGCCCCGGCATAGCCGCCCGACCAGCCGTTGGTGCCGCTGAGCCCCGCTCCATCGACCGCGTGTTGTCCGGGAGTTCCCGCCATATCCTCGTAAAGTATCAACTGTGCAGAAGCCGTTCCGGCGGCCAGCCAGACAGCCGCCCCGATAAAAATCAGACTTTTCATCATGGTGTTTCCTCCATTTCCGCTTCAATTTTATAGAATCCGGACGCGCCGGACAGGTCATCGGTTATGCTGTTGCCTGTCCATGGCAGATTGCTGTGGACCCGCTCGAATCCATGCAGCAGGTTGGAGGTCCAGTACACACTGTAGAGTCGTCCCGAAACACTGCTCCAGCTCAATACATTCTGATCGGAAAAATCCAGTATTCGGAACAGTGAATCGGCATCCTCCGGATCGGTTCCCGCAAGGTATTCCTCCAGATTGTCATGGGTATCGCTGTCGGTGTCGGCATCCGCACCGCCGGCGTGCGGCGCGCCGAAATGTTCGGTTTCCCACCAGTCGGGCAGGCCGTCGCCGTCGGTATCGCTGGCCCGGTCAAGGGCAATGGATATCCGGTCGACGGTTGTCGTCGAATCGGTCCAGGTATCCATGATGCGGATACGCATGAACAGATCGTCCGATCCGTAAAAGGCGAAGTTGGTGAACAGCGTGTTTCCATTCAGGGCCAGCCCCCAGCGCTGCGCGTCGAAATCCGCGTGCACGTCCAGACGGTTCCATCCGTTGGACGCCTGCTGAGCATTCAGCGTTACGGGCTGGGTGTTGCTGTAGGCCGTGACATAGCGGTTGCTGTTGAAATAGAAGAAGACGGCCCGGGGGTCGGCGTCCGGCTCGTCCCCGAACTCGGGATCGACATAGAGCGTAACATCCACGGCGGCGCCGACGGCCACGTTGGTAAAGCGGTTCTCCATCGTGCTTTCGGCGAGCGCGGCGGCCTGTGTTCCGAATGCCGCGTGATCAGACTGCACCCGGGCGCTTCCGTATCCGGATACAGACCAGCCGTGCTGTCCGTCTAGCGCACCGGGGGTTCCGGCCATGTCGCCGCCCGGCTCAAAGGTTTCTTCAAACGGCAGGCCGGGATCGTTTTCGCGTTCCTGCGCAGACAGCGATGCGGCGATCGCACCGAAGCCCGAGACAATCCAATCCGCCGATCCGTCTGTCTCGTCGTCATCTTCGGCCGCCATCAGCGTAACGGTTCGTTCCAGATTCCAGCTGTTGGTGGTGAAGACATGAACCCCGCCGGAGGCGACCTGCAGGTCGGTATCGCCTGCGATGCGTTCCACCGCAACGGTCACGGCGCCGGCGGCGGGCGGAGCCGAAAGCCGGACGGTGAACGCGGCCGTTCCGCCTTCGCCGACAACAAGCCGGTTGGTGGACAGCACAACCTGCGGCAGCTCTCCGTCGCTTTCCCAGCGGTACACCTCCATGGAATACGGAGCGAGATCCAGCGTGACACCGCCGTCAAACCCGCTCACTTCTGATTCGGTCAGGAACACCTCCGGAGCCGGGTTCTCCAGTTCGTTGTTGTTGGTGTAGCTGCCGGTGTGCAGCAGCCAGCGCCGGGCCTGCCGGTTTTTGACCGCGCGCTCGAGAACAACCTCCACCTGCTGGGTGGCCGTCAGATCGTAGTTGATGAGCACCAGCCCGTTGGTGGCCCCGTCCTGAAAGGCATAGCTGTAGAGCAGCGGATAGGTGTTGGTGGTTTCGGCCTCATTGGTGAAGTATCCCGAAGCAGTGAACAGCGGCTCATTCGCACTGTGAACCGTTTCGATCATACTGCCGCGCAGCACCTTGTTGATTGCGCTCTGGGCGTAATAGACGGGACGGTGCCGCTCCGCACCTTCTTTAAAGCTGTGTGTCATCCCGAACAGCCGGGCACCGTCATAGGCAATTTGACCTGTGTGTTTAAAGAAGCACTGTGTCCGAATATAATATTCCTCCAGCAGCGAGAGCATGGTGTTGGCCGTGCTGAGCCCGTGGCAGATGGAGGTCAGGAAGACGTCCACATTGTCGCGGATGTTGGTCCACACCGGCGAGTTTTTATCAAAATCCGCCGAGTGGTAATTAAACTCATAGGTGGAGTATTCCACGCCGTGTTCGTCCATGACGGCCCCCTGCTGCGGCATGCCGTCCTCGAACACTTTATACATGGGGAAGGCCATGAACCACTTGAACTGGGATTCATAATCGCCGAAGGCGAAGGGGAAGTTGTTGGTGGTCAGCTCGTGCACCATGTACGGGGCGATGGCGTACCGATCCGCATTGGTCGTATAGCCGAGGATGCGGTCGGCCTGGCCGGAATTAAAGTTCTGTCCGGCGGCATGAAACAGAATGTTGGAGGTGTACCAGGGCGAGCTTTTGGCCGTTGCGATCAGTTCCTGCCAGTAGTCGGGGCCGTTGTAGCCCGACAGAATGTACCACCAGATGGTGTTCCACGCCTCGTTTCCGAATTCAACGTGGATGGTTTCCAGGGTATCCGTCCACGGTTGCGGATGTCCCAGGTCGGCACGGATGCGCCCGCCGGGCGTGTTGGTGGGCCCCGCCAGATATTCCACAAAAAGCGGCATCTCCTCCGGACGCAGGGTGCCCGGAATACCGAACCACGGGTCCGCGTCCAGCACCTCACACAACTCGGCCACTTCATGCATTCCCATCGGAACATAGGTGGCGTCGCCGTACGGACCGACCGTCTTCTGCTGTCCGAACATGTGGGCATACTGTTCAATCGGCGAATAGATCCAGTTGGATACGGTGCTGCCGCCCATCAGAACCCGGCGCAGTACGCCGACGCCGTGTTCACGAAACTCGGCCAGTGCATCATCCCTGAAGGCTGTGGTGTTCGTGTCGCCGGCCTGCCAGACCAGAAAATGATCCACATGGACCACCCCGCCGGTCACAAACAGATGAAAGGCCGCCGTACTTGTGTCCTGCGGCCCGAGAGTCTCCATCTCAACGGGCACGGTCAGTTCAACTTTTTCCCACCCGCCGGTGGGCACCTGATTGGTTTCAAAGCGAAGTTCGTCAAACTCCGTGCCGATTTCAAGGCCGGGGGTCCCGGACACGTTTTTCATCCAGAAGTGAATATTCCAGTCCCCGGTCGCCTCTCCCAGATTCTGCCGAAATGTCGTCAGGCGCAGATGGGCCTGATTGGTGGTTGCATCCATGCGGGCGCAGGACTGTCCGAAAATTCCCGGCGGGTTGTCATTGGTTACGGTCACGTTGCCGCTGGTCCACCAGTTTCCGGTTTCATCGATATACCCCTCGTCGAGACGGGACAGGTTTTCGATCAGCACGCCCATCTGCCGGACCCCGCCGGTGGGTACATTGACGGGCACATCGAACTCGAAAAACGGCCGGGTTTCCCAGGAGCCGTTATCCCAGATATCCTCGGTGCGCATACTGACGCCGGCAATCCGTCCGGTCGCGCCGCGGGCATCGCCGGAGACGACCCGAAACACCGCGTTACTGTACACATCGAGCCAGCCGTTGATGGCCAGCTGGTTGGTACTCTGGTGATAGGATATGATGCCGTTGGTATAGAGCGTTCCCTCATGGATCTGACGATACATCACGCCCTCAAAATTCAGGGAGTGCCGGACCTTCAGCAGCGGAGACTCCCAATACGAATCAAAAATATTCATCCCCAGACGCTTTACCGCCGCGGCGGTTACATTGGAGCGCACGCTCACCACCGTTCTGGCGGAAGCGCACAGCGCAGCCGCCAGGAAAATACCAAGCATCACACAGAGAAATCGGATTCGAGCTGTTCCCATTATATTCACCACCTATTTGCTAGTAAAATGATAACATTTATCCCGCCGGCAATCCATATTGTTTTTGCATTCATGAGCCAGAAAAACACATGAAGTCAAAATCCTGTTTACGGAGCCACCTGCACGCGCAACTGATAAAACCCCGTTGATTCAGCGCTGTGAACGGCATCCGTATACACCCCGGCCGTCAGGTTGCTCTCTACGCGCACAAACGGCTGCGTCAAGTCATCGGTCCAGTGCACGCTGTACACACGCCCGGACACCGCCGACCACTGCAGCACACCGTCGGCGGGATGGAGTGCCTGCAGTTCAAAGCGGTCTTCGGTTTGCGGATCAAGACCGGCGATGTATTCGTCCAGATTATCGTACTCGTCCCCGTCCGGGTTTGCGGTGGTCGCCATCACCACAACGCCGGTGCTGTGCGTCATCTCCCAGGTGTCCGGCATCCCGTCGCCGTCGCTGTCGCGATCGGTTCCCAGCAGCTGCGAAAGCAGCGGCTCCATCTCTGCCTGCCAGACCTCATAGCCGGCCTCATTGGGATGAACATTGTCGGCATACAGGGTTTCATTCAGTGACCCGTCAGGGTCCAGAAACGCACTGTTGATGTTGAGCACATGCACGCGCGGGTCGTCCGGCCAGTCATCCACGGCCGCATACAGATCCGGCCGTGTTTCCGAATACGTCTTGGGAAAGGTGCCCAGCATGAGCACCTGAGAGGTCGCCGACCGGGCGAGCACCTCATCGACAATCAGCTTCAACCCCGCCGCCATGTTGGTATCGGAATCACCGGCATTGTTGGCCCCGCACATCAGCACCACCACATCCGGGTCAATCGAGTTGGAAAAAATGCCGTTCTGCACGCGCCAGAGAACATTCTCAATCCGATCGCCGGCAATCCCGGCATTGTAGGCCTGCCGCGGCACATAGTAGTTGTTCCAGAAAACCAGCCCCCCGGAATGATCCTTGTTCGGAATAGTTCCCGTGTCCCAGTAATCGGTAATGGAGTCCCCCAGAAAAAGGATATCGGGCGAGAAGGTTTCAAGATCTTCCGTGATCGACGCATGAACGCCCATCCACCACGAACTGTTGGTTTTAGCCGTCGGAAGGGTCGCATCCGCCCGCACCGAACCGCCCGCGAGCACAAAAACCAAAAACAACATCGCAACTTTTTTCATGTCGTCCCTTTCACTGCACAATCGATAATCCATTGATTGTACCACTCAGAACAAAACATGCCAGAAAAAATTCATTAACTGTTAACAGAATGATTGTTTAGCGAATAAACCCGGCCGGGTCGAGTCATCAAACCGGTCAGAATGCGACTGACCCGCTACCCGTTTTGTCGTAATCACGATATAATTTATCGCGTTTATACAACGAAAAATATCCCCGCATCTGATATGATGACTTAAAAGGACATGTTATGAAAACAACACACCGGATTCAAAAACCTGCATTCATATTTCTTTTGCTCGCCGGCCCGTTTCTATTTTCCGATTCGGTCGGAATTGTCGATTTCGGCGCCAAACTCGGATCCGGCTTCCCCCGCGGAGATTATGTTGAAGACGGTCTCTCCCATGTCGACCGTGATTCGGACGGCACGCTGACCAACGATTTTGTCAGCGGCTGGTATTATGATGACACCCGCCCTCTCAATCCTGAGGGCCTGGACTTCGACACCAACAGCCTGAACGGGGTTTTCTATGGCGGGATGACGCTCTACACCGTCTCGGATGTCGGTCGCCGCATCATGACCGAAGGGCATCTGAATCAGAATCATGAATTCCGTGATGACCTGAACTTCATGACCCTGCCCGCACCGCGCACGAATGAATTACTGGAAGCGTACGGGGTGTACTACTGGAAAAAAGAAAACTTCCTAAACGGCGGTGACACAAACACGGTAACCTTTGACACAAACAGTACGATCGCAGTCCGAATCACGCGCTACTGGGCGGGCATAAACGCCGGGCGCTGGCTCGTAAAAGACGGCGATCAGTTTTATCTCTCCGAGGACACCTTCGCCGGGGAAACCCAGCAGTTTGATGTGGACAACCCGAATCCAAACACGGTCGTTCATCGGACTCACCGTATTGATCCGACAGCGACCCGCTGGGCGGAATACACGCCGGTACCGGATCCGGCCTACCCGTATGAAATTGATTTCGATGCCTCCGGCGCCACCTTCTCGAACCACACATTCACCAATGTAACCGCGATCGGGTTCTTTATTGAACGCTATCTCAGCGAACCGCACCGGGCCAATTCCGCCCTGTCGTTAGGCGAACCCATCGGTGTAAAATGGGGCGCGGTGCGCGCTGAAGCAGTGGTCAACAGTCCGGCCGCACCGGCCATCAATATGGATATGGAAAACCTCAGCGGCACATGGGTCGCCGGCAACGCGGTTCCCTATCGGCTGTGGCGCAAGGTGTTTCGTTTTGCACAGCGCCGTCAGGTCGTTCAAGACATGAATCTGGGGTTCTACTCATTTGAAAAAGACGGCTCGATGGGCAAAATGCGCGCCGACGGGCTGGCGCATAACGGCCTCGAACCGGTCACCGACATCACCTGGCTCGATGCCGTTGTCTGGTGTAATGCTCTCTCACAGTTTGAAGGGCTGGAACCCTGCTACTACACCGATCCAAGCTTCACCAATATGCTTAAATTAATTGTAGAGCGCGACAGCATTGAAACCTGGACCAACCGGCCCGCGGTGTACTGGAACACCAACGCAACCGGCTTCAGACTGCCGACAGCCGCCGAATGGTCGCAGCAGACCGCCGGCATGCAGAACACCTCCTTCTGGGAATACGTCTGGTTCCCGGCAGGCACAGTCGCTGAACCATCCGTTCAGACCACCCGCACCGCATTGGCATGGGGGCTGCCGGCCCCATCCTCATCGATTCTGACATTCAACGAACATCCCTGGCAGGGAAGCCCGAGAATCAGTTTCCGGCCGGCCCGCAACGGTTCATCAACCCCTCAATTCGGAACCGGGCCCGGAGTGAGTGAATGGAATTTCACAAAAAACACCGCGCTCAGCCCCACAAATCCCCTGTCGGCTTATGAAACCCGTGCGGTCGTCACTCAGCTTCTTTCTGAGGTAACACTCGACGCCGGACTGGCTAACAGCAACCATGTGGCGGATTACGGATTCAGCACCACAGCCTCGCTGGATACCAGCAACCCCTATTCTGTTGAGTTCGGCGCATCTGAAATCCCGTACGAGCTCTGGAATTTTGTTCAGCAGTGGGGAATGGATAACGGGTATGAATTCAACTATTCCGGCGACATGGGAAGTATGGGCAACACCCCGGATGACACCGACTTCAGCCCGACCGAGCCGGTGACCCAAATCAGCTGGTATGACGCCATGGTCTGGTGTAATGCGCTCTCAGAAATCATGGAGCGCAAACCGGTCTACTACAAAGACGACACGCTCACTACGGTCTGGCGGCAGGCCAATAAATTCCGTCTGGAAACCTTTTTGAGGAACGGCTATCCCCATTGGCCCGATCAACCGCACCTGACCCCCATTGACACCGCCAGCTACATCCCGGTCTATCAGGATGTAGATGCTGCAGGCTACCGCCTGCCGCTTCCGCAGGAATGGGATTTCGTCAATGTAACCGACGCCAACAGCGGCACCGACGCCTATAACTGGTTTAAAGCCAACGCCAACAACAAAACCCAGCCGGTCGCGACCAAACTGGCAAACCCGCTTGGCCTGCACGACATGGAGGGAAATGTGCGCGAACTGACCTGGTGCGACACACGAGCCAACATCAATAATGTGATGAAACTTAAAGGCAGCCATTTCGCCCGCGAATATCAGGGCAGCCATCCTGCGATTGACAAAGAGGAGCTCCCCTCGGTCGGCCGTGTGCATATCGGCTTCCGCACCGTACGCCTGACCGCCGCAGACCCCCTTTATGAAGGAATTGACGTCTCCACCTCCGCCGTAACGGTTGCAGAAGGTTCCACAGCAACCTTCCAGGTGAAACTCTCCGACCCACCCGCGGCCAGCACCACCGTTTCCGTCAGCCGAATCTCCGGTGACACCGACATTACGGTTTCCAGCGGTGCCACACTGGTGTTCACCACCGGGAACTGGGACAGCGATCAGACCGTCACGCTGGCCGCAGCCGAAGACAGCGACGGCGATAACGGAACCGCCCAAATCCGCTGCTCCGCCGACGGCGTTGCCCCCGGAACCGTTACCGCGACCGAACAGGATAACGACGCCAATCTGGTGGTGTCTGACACATCCGTCACCATTGATGAAGGCAGCTCGGTCACTGTCGATCTGTCTCTGACACTGGCCCCCGCTTCGCCGGTCACCGTAACCGTGCAGCGCGTCAGCGGCGACACCGACCTCAGCGTGTCGGGCAGCTCCAGCTTTGTGTTTGATGATCAGAACTGGGATCAGACCCAGACGCTCACCCTTGCCGCGGCGCAGGACGCAGACCAAGCCGAAGGAAGCGCCACCTTCCGCTGTTCTTCACCGGGAATTGCCTCCTCGGTCGATATCAGTGCCAGCGAGATTGAGGACGACTTTTCCATTGTCGCCACCGGTCTGCTGGCTGCATGGAATCTGGACTCGGCTACACAAAGCCCCGTCGTCACATCCACAAATGCATACTTCACCGCAACCGGCCTTGTGCACGGGGTTCTGACCCACAGCAACCCTTCAAAAGTAAGAGGGGCAAACAATTCAATTAAAGCGATCGATACCGATGACGCGACCATCGCAGAGTCAATCGCTACCGGAAATTATTTCTACTGGCAGGTTGTCCCGCAAAGCAACTATCTGGTGACCATCACATCGGTTGTGGTGCGGACCGATGTGGATGACAACACGCCGGTTGAAACCTTTCTTCTCAGTGATGCGTCCGGCATCAATGACGCTTCGGTCTTGGCGCAGAACACCAGCGGCGACGCCAAAACCGACACAGTGGATCTGTCTGGACAAGCTGCGTTTCAGAAAACCGGTGAGTCGATTGAGTTCCGCGTCTACGGTTATAAAGGCCCCAGTGCATACGGAAATGCTGTGTACATCGGCGAGGGTTTCCGGGCTGATGGCGAGGACGATATTCAGGTGTACGGAAGCGTCGCCTACTCCAGCGGCGGTGACCCGGACGACAGCGACGGCGACGGCCTGCCCGACGACTGGGAA
>CAZITJ010000039.1:0-16142 GCA_964542135.1 uncultured Verrucomicrobiota bacterium | reverse complement strand
GCGCGAGGCACTCACTTGACAAGCGGAATCACAGAGCCTGTCAACCGCCGGACCTCTCCGCCGATCGGCTGGTCAGCTGCAGCGGGTCAGGATTTCGGCTTCCGTGACGCCGACGGCAACGGTGTGCTCAAAGTGTGCCGATGCGCTGCCGTCCTTGGTTACAGCGGTCCATTGATCGTCCAGCACCTGCACCCCGGGGTTGCCGATATTCACCATGGGTTCGATGGCGAGTGTCATTCCGGGCTTGAGTTTCGGGCCGCGTCCGGGTTTTCCAATGTTTGGAATCTGGGGTTCTTCATGCATCTCACGCCCGATGCCGTGACCGACAAATTCACGGACCACCGAAAAGCCGGCGCGCTCGGCAACGGTTTGAATGGCATGGGAAATATCGCCGAGCCGGTTGCCGGCAACGGCCTGAGCAATACCGGCATCGAGCGCCGCACGGGTTACGTCGAGCAGACGCTGTTTTTCCTCTTCGATGTGTCCGGCGGCCACGGTAACGGCCGTATCGCCGATGAAGCCGTCGAAAACGATGCCCGTATCGATGCTGACGATATCGCCCTCGCGAATCACGCGACTGCCGGGAATACCGTGCACGACTTCATCGTTAACAGACACACAGATCTGGCCGGGGAAGCCGTGATAGCCGTAAAAGGCACTGTTGGCATTGAGGTCGCGAAAAAGTTTCTCGGCGGCGAGTCCAAGCTCCAGGGTGCGCAGACCGGGCCGCACCATGGATGCGAGCTGATCGCGTACACAGGCGGTCATGCGGTTGACGCGGCGCATGGCGTCGAGTTCGAGCGGTGTTTTGACGGGAATCATGAATCCAGCACACGCAGCACCGATGCAACTGTTTGCTGCGGATCACCGGAGGCATCGATATCCACCAGCAGATTCTGCTGCCGATAGTGTTCGATCAGGGGGGCCGTCTGCCGATGATACACGTCGAGCCGGTTGCTGATGGTGGCCTCGGTGTCGTCGGCGCGCTGAATCAGCTCGCCGCCGCAGACATCGCAGATGCCCTCTTTTTTCGGCGGGAGATTGGTCACGTGAAACACGGCGCCGCAGGCTGTGCAGACGCGGCGGCCGGTCAGCCGGTTGATCAGCACCTCGCGGGGGACCATCAGGTTGAATACGTTCTGAAGGATTCCCTGCCGGGCCTGCACGATGGCTTCGAGCCCTTCGGCCTGTTCGAGTGTGCGGGGAAAGCCGTCGAACATAAAACGGGCGGAGGGATCCTCGGAATCAATGCGTTCTTCAATGATGCGCAGGATGACGGCATCCGGAACCAGTTCGCCGGCGTCCATATAGGATTTGGCCTCGTTACCGACCGCGCTGCCGGATTTGAGCGCGGCGCGAAGCATATCGCCGGTGGACACGTGAATGAAGTCGGTTTTCTGTTTAAGAGACTCCGCCAGGGTGCCTTTACCGGCGCCGGGCCCGCCGAGGAGAATGATGGCGTTCATGGTTACCTTCTTCCGGACTTGAGTTTTCCTTTTTTGAGGAATCCGTCGTAATGCCGCATCAGCAGATGCGATTCAACCTGCCGCATGGTGTCGAGCATCACGCCGACCATAATGAGCAGGCTGGTGCCGCCGAAGAACGAGGCGACCATAAAGGGAATGTTGAACTGACCGGCCATAACGCTGGGCAGCACGGCGATCACGGTCAGGAATACGGCGCCGGCGAGCGTAATGCGGGTCATGGTGCGGTCGAGAAATTCGGCGGTGGATTTACCCGGGCGGATGCCGGGGATATAGCCGCCGTGTTTTTTGAGGTCATCGGCAATCTGAACGGGATTGAACTGCGTGGCGACCCAGAAGTAGGAGAAAAACAGGATCATCAGCCCGAAGAGGGTCATGTAGAGCGGTGTGCCGTAGGTGAGCGCGGCACCGATCTGTTTGGCGCCCGCCCACGGGAGCATGTTGAAAATTTTGGACGGAAACATCAGGATGGCCTGTCCGAAAATGATCGGCATCACGCCGGAATAGTTGACGCGCAGCGGCATGTAGGTGTGCTGTCCGCCGTATACTTTGCGGCCGACCACCCGCTTGGCATACTGCACGGGAATTTTCTGCTGCGCCTGCGTCACGGCAATCACCGCGGCAATGACCAGCAGCAGCATGATGAGCATGGCGGCCGCCATAAAGGGCGAATGGCGGATGACGCCGTCCACGGGCCGGAACATGCTGATCATGGCGGAGACGGCCATGGGCAGGCGGCTGATGATATTGATGGTGATGATCATCGATATGCCGTTGCCGATGCCGCGTTCGGTGATCTGCTCGCCGAGCCACATCATCATCAGCGTTCCGGTCACCAGCGACATCACGGTCAGCAGTTCAAAGCCCAGGCCGGGAATGCGTACGACCGAGGCGGGAAAATAGAGGTTTCCGCTTTCCAGCGCCCGGGCGATCAGAAAGGCCTGAAAACTGCAGAGAATAACGGTGAGGTAGCGCGTGTACTGCGTGATTTTGGCCCGCCCGGCCTCTCCTTCCCGGGCCAGTTTTTCGAGCGCGGGCACCACGGCGGTCATGAGCTGAATAATGATAGAGGCGCTGATGTAGGGCATGATGCCGAGCGCCCCGACCGCGCAGTTCTGCACCGCACCGCCGCTGAAGAGGTTGAACATATCGAGAAAACCCGCGCCGCCGGCGCTGCTTTCGCGAATAAAGCTGTCCACCATACCGAAGTCCACACCGGCCAGCGGAATGTTGGCAATCAGACGACAGAGAAAAACGACGCCGAAGGTGAAGAAAATCCGCCGGCGCAGCTCTTCGATTTTAAAACTGTTGATGAATGCCGAAAGCATGAGGTCCCCCGTGCGGGTTAATCTGTTTTGGGCGCTTCAGGCGCTGCCGGTGTTTCGCAGCGGCCGCCGGCCGCTTCAATTTTTTCTTTGGCAGCGGAACTGAAGGCATCCGCTTTGACCGTCAGCTTTTTGCTCAGTTCTCCGTTGCCGAGAATTTTCACGCCGTTCCAGCGGCCGTTGACAAGGCCCGCCTGACGCAGCGTTTCGACGGTGATTTCCGCGCCGTCTTCAAAGGCGTTGAGCGCCGCAATATTGACGGGAGCAAACACCTTGCGGTTGCGGTTGTTGAAGCCGCGTTTGGGAACGCGGCGGGCCATGGGCATCTGCCCCCCTTCAAAAAGCGGTTTATGCTTGTGGCCGCTGCGCGCATACTGGCCTTTGTGGCCGCGTCCGCTGGTTTTGCCTTTGCCGGACGCCCGGCCGCGGCCGACGCGCATTTTGCGTTTTGACGATCCCGAAGCGGGCTGAAGTGTATGCAGTTCCATAATGAAAACCCCGTGTGTTTACTTGCCGCGCAGGGCCAGGGCCTCTTCCCGCGACCGCAGGGAGGCCAGCGCCTTGAGCGTGGCTTTGGTGACATTCAGTTTATTGCTGCTTCCCAGTGATTTGGCGAGCACGTCGCGCACACCGGCCAGCTCGAGCACCGCACGGCAGGCGCCGCCGGCGATAATGCCCGTTCCTTCAGAGGCGGGACGCAGCAGCACCTGTGCGCCGCCGTATTCACCGATCACTTCATGCGGGAGTGTGGTTCCGCGCATGGTGACGGATACCAGCGCCCGTTTGGCGGTGTCTCCGGCCTTGCGGATGGCATCGGCCACCTCATTGGCTTTGCCGAGACCGTATCCGACCCGGCCCGAGCCGTCCCCGACGACCACCAGCGCGCCGAAACTGAACCGGCGTCCGCCCTTCACCACTTTGGAGTTGCGGTTGATGTGAACGACGCGTTCGTCAAATTCGGATTTTACTTTTTTATCTGCGGTATTTTTTTTAGCCACGTCGATCTGCTCCTGTTTAAAATTCGATTCCGGCTTCACGCGCGCTGTCGGCGAGCGCCCGGAGGCGGGAGCCGAAGGCAAAGCCGCCGCGGTCGAAAACGACCCGCTTGATGTTCTGCTCTTTGGCGGCCTCAGCGGCCTTGGTGCCGAGTTCGCGCGCGGTTTCCGTCGTGCATTTTCCGCCCAGCGACGAAACCGAACAGAGGGTTTTCTGCGCGTCATCGTCGATGATCTGTACGTAGAGGTAGCGGTTGGACACATACACAGCCATGCGCGGCCGCTCAGCGGTTCCGCGAACCTTGTTGCGAAGACGAAGATGTCTGCGTTTACGATAGTCTGCTTTGCTTTGTATCTTCATGATTACGCCACTGCCTTACCTTCTTTGCGCCGGATCTGTTCGCCTTTGTATTTCACCCCTTTGCCTTTGTAGGGCTCGGCGGGCGAGAAGGAGCGAATGCGTGCGGCGACCTGTCCGACGAGGGCTTTGTCGTGCCCCGAGACTTTCACTTCGGTTCCCCCGCTGACATCCACCTGAATGCCGTCGGGAAGTTCATAGTTGATATCGTGTGAGAATCCCAGCGAGAGCACGAGGGTCTGCCCCTGAAGCTGCGCTTTGTAGCCGACGCCGGAGATTTCGAGTTCAGTTGAATAGCCGTTCTGTACACCCTGAACCATATTGGCCAGCACACTGCGGATGGTGCCGTGCAGCGAACGGGCTTCCTTGGTTTCCTGCAGCCGTTCCACGATGATGCGTCCGTCCTCGACCTGCACCCGGACGGCCGCGGGGATGCGCAGCGTGCTTTCGCCTTTGGGCCCCTTGACAACGGCTTCGTCCCCGCGGAGCGAGACCTCGATGCCGTCGGGCACGGGAACCGGCATGTTTCCTACTCTAGACATGATGAAAATCCTTCTCGTTGCGCGTTACCAGATATAACAAAGAACTTCGCCGCCGGTATGGGCCCGGCGGGCCTCCTGATCCGTGAGAATTCCGGCAGACGTGCTCAGCACGGCCGTTCCGATTCCGCCCAGAACCCGCGGCACGTCGCCGGCGGACACATAATGGCGCCGGCTCGATTTGCTGATGCGGCGCAGGCCCTTGATAACAGGCTGCTGCTCGGCGGTGTATTTCAAAAACAGAACCAGCACCGGCTTGCCGTCCACATTCTCGGTGGTGAAATCACGGATATAGCCTTCCTGACGAAGAATGCGGGCAATTTCGCTTTTCATTTTTGAATGCGGAATCTGCACCTTTTCATGCGCGGCCATGGCGGCATTGCGCACGCGGGTCAGCATATCGGAAACGGGGTCGCTCACTCTCATTGATCGTCGCCTTTTTTCGGGGTGTTTTCAAAGGGCATGCCCAGCAGACGAAGCAGCTCGCGGGCTTCATCATCGGTTCGGGCGGTGGTGACAAGGGTTACATCCATGCCGTGCACCTTGCGGACATGGTCCGGATTGATTTCCGGGAAAATGGTCTGTTCCTGCAGGCCGAGCGTATAGTTGCCGCGTCCGTCGAACGACGTGGACGGAACGCCGCGGAAGTCGCGGATGCGCGGCAGAGCCACATTGAGCAGCCGGTCGAGAAATTCGTACATGCGGTTGCCGCGAAGCGTCACTTTGCCGGCCAGCGCCATGCCTTCGCGCAGTTTGAAGTTCGACACACTGCGCTTGGCGCGGATCGACATCGGCCGCTGGCCGGTGATTTTGGCCAGATCGTCCAGCACCGCCTGCAGGGCATCGCGGTCATGCTGCATGCCGACCGATACGTTGACGATGATTTTGGTCAGTCCGGGAATCTGCATCCGGTTGGCATAGCTGAACTGTTTCTGCAATGCCGGCACCGCCTGCTCTCGATAGGTTTTCTTTAATGTCGGTATCATGGAGACCCGCTCCTCTAAAAATCAGTGTTGAGTTAATCGGTTTTCTTCAGGTTGGACAGATGCACGGGCGCCTCTTTTTCAAAAACACCGCCCTGCGGATTGTCCTGCGTCTTGCGCATATGCTTCTTCACAAACTGAATGCCTTCCACCAGCGCGCGGTCGCCGTCCGGAAGCACCTGGAGCACCTTGCCGGTTTTACCGCGGTCATTGCCGCTGATAACGGTTACCGTGTCGCCTTTTTTAATACGTAAAGCCATGGGTTGATCTCCTTACAGCACTTCCGGGGCCAGCGAAACGAGTTTCATAAAATTGCCGTCGCGCAGTTCACGGGCGACCGGTCCGAAAATCCGGGTTCCGCGCGGATTGCGGTTGGCATCCACAATGACCGCGGCATTGCTGTCAAAGCGCAGGATAGACCCGTCTTTCCGGCGAATCGGGGCGGCCGTGCGAACGATCACCGCCTCGCATACATCGCCTTTCTTCACCATGCCGTTGGGCTGGGCCTCTTTGACGGTGACCTTGATCATTTCGCCGACGCGGGCAAAATCGCGTTTGGTTTTCATCACGCGGATACACTGCAGGCTGCGCGCTCCGGTGTTGTCCGCCACTTTTAATCTGCTCTGTACCTGAATCATCGGTTGGATCCTTTATTTCGAAACCACATCCACCAGGCGCCAGCGTTTGAGCTTGCTGACCGGCCGGGTTTCCATTACCCGCACCCAGTCGCCCACGCGCGCCTTGTTTTCCTCATCATGCGCATGAATTTTTCGTGACACGCGCATCTCTTTGCCGAGCAGATCGTGCCGCACACGGCGTTCGATCAGCACGGCGATCGATTTGTTTCCCGTGGCACTGCAGACGCGACCCTCGCGTACTTTACGATGACCTCTCGATTCCATGTGTTGCTACCCCTCGGCCTTCGCAGCCTGATTCATCAATGTTTTAATGCGGGCGACCGTACGCCGCACCGATCGGATCTGCAGCGGATTTTCAAGCCGTCCGGACACCTGCTGCACCCGCAGCGTAAAGAGTTCCTTCTGCGCATCCTGCAGCTGCTGCGCCAGTTCGGCACCCGTCATTTCCGTAAGATCTTTTGTTTTTTTCTTCATGTCTGAGCTCGTTTACAGAATTTCATCAATTGCCCGCATGGCGGGAGATAAACCGCACCCGGATGGGCAGTTTGGTCGCCGCCAGCCGCAGCGCCACCCGCGCCTGCGCTTCGGTGACCCCGTCGAGTTCGAAGAGCATACGGCCCGGACGGACCACGGACACCCAGCCCTCGACACCGCCTTTTCCTTTTCCCATACGGACTTCCAGCGGTTTTTTGGTAAACGGTTTGTCGGGGAAAATGCGAATCCAGAGTTTCCCTTTTCGTTTCAGATTGCGGTTGATCGCCACACGGCAGGCCTCAATCTGAATGCTGGTAATCCAGCCGCGTCCGAGCGCCTGCAGGCCGTACTCGCCGTAGGCCAGCGTATTGCCGGATCGGGACAGACCGCGGCGCGATCCTTTCTGGACTTTGCGATGCTTGACTCGTTTGGGCATTAAAGGCATACGTCAATTCTCCTACGCTTCGGCGGTTTCGGCCTTCCGGCAGATCCAGACTTTGATTCCGATGGCACCGGCCACCGTGCGGGCGGTGGCAATGCCGTAATCGATATCCGCGCGCAGCGTGTGCAGCGGGATTTTTCCGTCTTTATAGCTTTCGGTCCGGGACAGTTCCGCGCCGCCCAGCCGTCCGGACGCCATCACTTTAATGCCTTCGGCGCCGGTATCCATCGCCATCTGAATGGCGCGTTTCATGGCCCGGCGGAACGACACACGGCGCTCGAGCTGCAGCGCGATGTTTTCCGCCACGAGCTTGGCATCGATGTCGGGGTTTTTCACCTCATCGATTTCCAGATACACTTCCTTGCCGGTCAGGCGGCTGAGCTGCTCGCGCAGGCGTTCGATGTCCTCACCCTTGCGGCCGATCACCAGACCGGGACGCGCGGTACGAAGCGTCACCCGCACCCGGTTGGCATAGCGCTCGATCAGTATATTCGAGAGTGCGGCGTCCTGCAGGCGTTTTTCGATCGCGCGGCGGATGCGAAGATCCTCCTGCAGCAGGTCGGAAAACTCCTTCTTTCCGGCAAACCAGCGGGAACGCCAGTTTTTATTGACCGCAACACGGAGTCCAATTGGATTTACTTTCTGGCCCAAAACAAGTCCCTTTCCTTATTTACGATCCGTTAAAACCACAGTGATGTGCGCCGTGCGCTTGCGAATCCCGCTGGCCGAGCCGCGGGCCCGGGGGCGGAACCGCTTCAGCACCGGCCCGCCGTCCACATAGGCGTCTTTTACATAGAGCGCGTCCGCCGGGACCTCTTCATTGGTCTCCGCGTTGGCGATCGCCGACTGCAGGGTCTTGCCGATCTGCACGGCGGCCTTGCGGGCGTTGAATCCGGTGATGCGCAGGGCGTCGGCCACGGGCAGACCCCGGATTTCAGCGGCCAGGTCGCGTGCCTTGGTCGGCGACATTCGCACATATTTGGTTGTGGCAGAAACTTCCATTTTTTCTTCTCCGCGGTGCCGTCATTGCCCGGGTACAAAGGCGGAAACTATACGGCATTCTTTTTTCAAATCCAGCACTTCCATTAAAAATCTGTTATTTCGAGACGGTTTTATCGGTGGCGATGCCGTGCGAACGGAAGGCGCGGGTCGGCGCAAACTCGCCGAAGCGGTGCCCCACCATGTTTTCGGTCACAAACACCGAGACGAACACCTTGCCGTTGTGAACACTGAAGGTGTGGCCGACAAACTCCGGAGCGATCATCGATGCGCGCGCCCAGGTTTTAATCGGTTTTTTCCTGCCGGACGCCTCCATCTGAGCCGCTTTTTTAAGCAGCTTGGCATCCACGTACGGGCCTTTTTTAATTGAACGAGCCATAGCTTACTTCTTTCTCCGTTCGATTATGTGCTTATTGGAAGCCAGTTTGTTTTTGCGGGTGCGCTTTCCCTTGGCCAGCGTGCCCCACGGCGACTGCGGATGCCCGCCGCCGGAGGTGCGGCCTTCGCCGCCGCCCATCGGATGATCCACCGGATTCATGGCCACGCCGCGCACGGTCGGACGAATGCCCTTCCAGCGCTTGCGTCCCGCCTTGCCGCTGGATTCGCTCTCATGTTCCACATTGCCCACCCGGCCGATGGTCGCCATGCAGCGGGTGCTGATCCTGCGAATTTCGCCCGAGGGCATTTTGAGGTTGGCATAGCCGCCTTCCCGCGACATAAGCTGTGCGCCCGACCCCGCCGACCGTGCAATCTGTCCGCCGCAGCCGGCCTGCAGTTCAATGTTGTGAACCGTCATCCCCAGCGGAACATTGGCCAGCGGCAGCGTGTTCCCGACGGTCGGCTCGGCATCGGGTCCGGCGGTCAGCGTCGCGCCGACGCGGAGCCCGACCGGCGCAAGGATGTAGCGTTTTTCGCCGTCGACATAGTGGAGCAGTGCAATGCGTGCGGAACGGTTCGGATCGTATTCGATCGTCGCCACCCGGGCCGGGATCCCGGTTTTGTCGCGTTTGAAATCGATGACGCGGTAGCGGCGCTTGTGGCCGCCGCCGCGGTGGCGGGTGGTAATGCGCCCGGCACTGTTGCGTCCGCCGCTCTTTTTACTGGCGCGCACCAGCGAGCGTTCCGGCGTCTCGCGGGTGATATCCTCAAACGACGACGACGTCATAAAACGACGGCTCGGCGTAACCGGTTTGTATTTTTTTAAAGCCATGATGCGAACTCCTTATACCAAGTCAATGCTGTCGCCTTCGGCCAGCGTTACCACCGCGCGCTTCCAGCCGGCGGTGCGCCCGAAGTGCATGGTGCGCTCCCGTTTCTTCTTTCCCTGACGGTTCATGGTGTTGACGTTTGTCACCTTGACCTGAAACATCTCTTCCACCGCCCGTTTGATCTGCAGTTTATTGGCGTCCGGGCGCACCTTGAACAGGTACTTGTTTTCCTCCTCGGACAGGCGCGTGCTCTTCTCCGTCAGCAGAATTTTTTCAATGGTTCCGTACAGTTCTTTCATTTCAGAATCCTTTTTCAGGCCAGGCGCTGTTCAATTTTCTCTAAAGCGGCGCGGGTCACAACGATCCGCGGATAGCGGACAATCTGCCACGTATTCACATTGTCGGCGCAGACCACTTCCACCTCCGGCAGATTGCGTGCGGCCAGAAACACATTGGTGTCCGGCTCGTCGATCACCACCAGCAGGCGGCCGTCCAGATCCAGGGCCGCCAGCAGTTTGCGGAATTCTTTGGTGCGCGGCGCCTCAAGCGTCAGCGAATCGAGACCCAGCAGGGCGCCGTCGGCCGCTTTGGCGGCAAACGCATGAGCAAAGGCCTGGCGGGCAGCCCGCCGCGGCATTTTTTTGCGCGGTTTGCGCGGATGCGGCCCGAAGGCTTTGGCCCCGCCGCGCCAGATGTTCGACTGTGTATAGCCGGCGCGGGCACGGCCCAGTCCTTTCTGGCGCCACGGCTTGGCGCCGGACCCCGACACCTCCCCTTTGCGGAGCGTGGAGGCCGATCCCTGATGACGGGCCGCCTCGTAGACCACCACGGCCTGATAAACCGAGTGGTCCCCTTTGCCGCCGGTATCAAACCGGTCGCTCAGTGTCAGCTCGCCCAGCTCTTTGCCGGTACAGTCTTTCAATGGCATTGTGCTCATAATTGTTCTCCAAAATTACTTGCGTTTGAGGGCCTCGCGCAGCACCAGCGTCATGCCGTTGGCTCCGGGCACCGCTCCTTTGAGCAGAATCAGGTTTTCCTCGGTGCGCACATCAACCACCTTCAGGTTCTGCACCGTGATGCGGGTGCGACCGGTCTGTCCCGGCATCTTCTTGTTTTTAAACACACGCGCCGGATGTTCACACATTCCGATGGAGCCGGGGCGGCGATGAAAGTGCGAACCGTGCGTGGCGCGTCCGCCGCCGAAGCCGTGACGTTTGACGACCCCCTGATAGCCCTTCCCTTTGGTTATGCCGACCACATCGACAAACTGAACATCCGCGAAGACCGCCGCCGTCAGCGTATCGCCCGCTTTGGACTCATCACCGGCATCGATGCGGACTTCATGCAGCGAGCGCATGGCGTCGAGCCCCGCCTTTTTAAAATGTCCGCTCAGCGCCTTGTTCGTGCGCTTGGCTTTCCGCGTTCCGAACCCGAGCTGCAGGGCGTCATAGCCGTCCTGTTCGGCGGTCTTGCGCTGCACCACGCTGCACGGGCCGGCTTCGATCACGGTCACCGGCACGCGGCGGCCTTCCTCATCGAAGATTTGCGTCATTCCCAGTTTTTTTCCTATCAGACTTTTCATGATACCACTCAGAGTTTAATGGTGATGTCCACACCCGCCGGCAGATTGAGCTTCTTGAGCTCGTCCACCGTTTTGATGGTCGGGTCGATAATATCCAGCAGCCGTTTGTGCGTACGGATCTCAAACTGCTCCATCGCTTTTTTATTCACAAACGGACTGCGATTGACGGTGAAGCGTTCGGTGCGCGTCGGCATGGGGATCGGCCCGGCCACGCGGGCGCCGGTCCGCTTGGCGGTCTCGACAATGTCTTTCGAGGACGCGTCCAGCACGCGGTGATCAAATGATTTTAAACGGATGCGTATGCGTTGATTATTCATATCTCTATCTCGGTTACCGGTTTAAAAGCTCCTCCTGAATGGAGTCCGGCACCGCTTCAAAGCGGTACGGCTCCATGGTGTAACTGGCCCGCCCCTTGGTCAGCGACCGCAGCGTGGTGGCATATCCGAACAGTTCGGCCAGCGGCACATCCACATGCACAATCTGGATATCATCGCGCGGCTCGATTTCACGGATCCGGCCGCGCCGGCCGTTCAAATCGTTCATTACATCGCCGAGGTGTTCGTCGGGCGCGATGATTTCAAGTTTCATAATCGGTTCCAGCAGGGTCGGCGCCGCCTCGGCCACCGCGGCGCGCAGGGCCATCACCGCGGCACTGCGGAACGCCATTTCCGATGAATCGACCGGATGGGCCGTGGCATCAACCACCGCAACCTTCAGATCGACCAGCGCATAATTCCCGAGGATGCCGGTCAGCAGCGCGTCGCGCAGACCGTCTTCCACCGGCTGATGAAATTCGCCGGGCAGCACGTCTTTGGACACGCGCCAATCGACCTGGTTTCCCTCTCCGCGTCCGCGCGGTTCCACGGCAATGCGCAAGCGGGCAAAATGGCCGCGGCCGCCGATTTCACGTTCAAAGCTAAACTCGCCCTCTGCGGACTGCTGAATGCTTTCACGATAGGCGACCACCGGCTTGCCGGCATTGGCCTGCACTTTGAATTCGCGCAGAATACGGTCTTTGATAATCTCCAGGTGCAGTTCGCCCATCCCGTTGATGATCGTCTGGCCGGTTTCTTCGTTGATCTGCACACGGAAGGTGGGATCTTCCTCGGACAGAGCATGCAGCGCGTCGGCCAGCGCATCGCGGTCGGCCTGCGTTTTCGGTTCGATCGCCATGGCAATCACCGGCTCGGGGAATTCGATGTTTTCCAGAACAATCGGGCTGTTTTCCACGCAGAGCGTGTCGCCGGTTGTAAAATTTTTCAGTCCGGCAATGGCACCGATCTCTCCGGAATAAAGCGTATCCACATCCTCGCGGGTATTGGCATGCAGACGCAGGATGCGGCTCACTTTTTCACGCTTGCGGGTGCGCGGATTGAATACGCTCTGGCGCTTGGACAGCCGGCCGGAATAAATGCGGACAAAAGCCAGCTTGCCGACAAACGGATCCGTGGTCAGTTTGAAGGCCAGCGCGGCAAAGGGCTCAAAATCCCCCGCCTCGCGCTCCAGTGTTTCTTCGCTTTTGGGATGAATCCCGCGAATAGCGGGTACATCCAGCGGCGAAGGCAGCCAGTCCACCACCGCATCAAGCAGCGGCTGAACCCCTTTGTTTTTAAGGGCCGAACCGCACAGAACCGGCACAATACGGCCGGCGGTCGTCGCGCGGCGCAGTGCACGGCTCAGCAGATCCGCGGGCACATCCGGGTTCTCCAGATAGGCGGCAATCAGCTCTTCATCGGCTTCCGACACGCGTTCAATCAGTTCCGCCCGGGCCTTTTCGGCCGCACCGGCGAGTTCGGCGGGAAATTCAATCTCGACCACATCGCTGCCGTAGTTTTCCTCTTTAAAGGAAAGCGCGCGCATGGAGACGAGATCCACAACGCCCCGGAACTGCTCCTCGGCGCCGATCGGAAGCTGAACCGGTACGGCCGGAGCCGCCAGTTTTTCATGCATCTGGCGAACGACCGCACTGAAATCCGCCCCTTTGCGATCCATCTTGTTGACAAAGGCCAGACAGGGAATGTTGTATTTTTTGGCCTGGCGCCACACGGTTTCCGATTGCGGCTGAACACCGCCGACACCGCAGAACACCCCGACGGCTCCATCGAGCACACGCAGTGAGCGCTCCACTTCCACGGTGAAGTCCACATGGCCGGGGGTATCAATGATATTGATCTGACGATCCTGCCAGAAACAGGTTGTTGCCGCACTGGTAATGGTGATTCCGCGCTCCTGCTCCTGCTCCATCCAGTCCATGACCGCCGTGCCTTCGTGCACTTCACCCATTTTATAGACGCGACCGCTGTAATAGAGAATCCGTTCGGTCGTGGTCGTCTTGCCGGCGTCAATGTGCGCGACAATGCCGATGTTGCGGATGGAAGACAAACCGCACCCGCGCGCCGCATCTTCCCGGCGGGAAGGCGAGGCGTTTTTCGCATGGGCAGCATTTTTTTTCACAGTCACCGTCATTTTAAAATCTCAAAGAACAAAAGGAGTCGCGGCCGGAGGCGCGCTACCACCTGTAATGGGCGAACGCCTTGTTCGCCTGGGCCATCTTATGCGTGTCGTCACGCTTCTTTACAGCCGAGCCCTGGTTGGCATACGCATCCAGCAGCTCCATGGCCAGCGCACGCCGCATCGGCATGCCGCGACGACCCTTGGCATACTGGATCACCCAGCGGCAGGCCAGCGCGATCTGACGCTGCGGGCTGACTTCGAGCGGCACCTGATAGGTGGCGCCGCCGACCCGGCGGGATTTTACCTCAAGCTTCGGCTTGATGTTTTCGATCGCCCGGTTGAAAACCTCCAGCGGCTCGTCATCCTTCATCTTGCTCCGGATATCGTCGAGCGCACCGTACACAATGGCGGCGGCGGTCGTTTTTTTGCCGCGCCCCATAATCCCGTTGATCATATACGCCACCAGCTCGCTGTTATAGCGAGAATCGGCTGCCAGCTTGCGCTTATCTGCTCCGCGTCGTCTTGCCATGGTTCAAAATCGTCCTTTTATTATTTAGGTTTTTTCGCGCCGTATTTCGACCGGCCGCGTTTACGGCCGTCCACGCCGAGACAGTCGAGCGCGCCGCGCACGATGTGATAGCGCACACCGGGAAGGTCTTTCACCCGTCCGCCGCGCACCAGCACCATGCTGTGCTCCTGCAGATTGTGTCCCTCGCCGGGAATATAGGCGTTCACTTCGCGGCCGTTAGTCAGCCGCACACGGGCCACCTTGCGAAGCGCCGAGTTCGGCTTCTTCGGGGTCATGGTTTTCACCAGCAGGCAGACCCCGCGGCGCTGCGGACAATTGGTCAGTGCCGGGGACTTCTTTTTCTTCTGCACCGGACGGCGCGGTTTTCTAACAAGTTGGTTTACTGTAGGCATAGTCTTTCCCTCAAAAAACGAGCGGCAGATAGTATGGTTCCGCCGCCTATCCCGCAAGCATTACATTCATTTTTTTCATTTTTTTTTGCAGCGGCGGATTCGCGCTCCGTTTTCAGGCCGCAAAACGGCCCGTTTTCCGCTGCGGCAGCAGAAAAAAACACCGACCGGCAGCGCTCAAACCCGGAACTGTTTCAGAAAGGGCATGCAGATCGACCCGGCGGTTGCGGCATTAAGCGACTCCACCGCCGCCGTCATCGGAATCGAGATCCGCCGCTGTGCACGCTGCAGAATATCCGCGGAGACGCCGGCGGCCTCATTGCCGATCACCAGCACCCCGCGGCGGCCGAAGGATGCCTCGTTGACCGGCTCGCCGCCCCGAAGCACCGTTGCGATCAACTCGTAATCGAGCGTTTCCAGGGTTTTGAAAACCGTCTCATCGACCTTCCAGACATTGGAAAACGGCAGCGCCCCCATCGTTGCGCGCACCGCTTTGGGATTGAACGGATCGACGCAGTCGCCCAGAAGCAGAACCGCGTCCAGGCCGAACGCCGCCGCCGAGCGGATCAGGGTGCCCATATTGCCGGGATCCATCAGCCGGTCCAGAAGCAGATAACAGCCGGCCTCCGCCCGGATGACCGCTTCGACCGGCCGGCAGCGCACCACGCCGAGGACGCCCTGTGAGGTGCGGCAGTCGGAAAGTCCCTCCATCAGCGCATGCGGAATACGGCGCAGCACCGCACCCGACTGTTCCAGTGCAGGCAGCAGGCCGGCGGGCGCTTCATCGGACACCCATGCCTCGCGCAGGTCGTATTGCGGAAGCGCGGAGCCGTCCGCCAGCGCCCGCAGGGCGCGGGTGCCTTCCATGACGAAGCAGCCCTGCTTCTCGCGCTCGCGCCGTGAGCGAATCAGCGCGCGCACCGCCTTCAAACCGGGATTGTCTTTGGAACGGATGAATTGCATGGCGTGCGGAATGGTTTTACAGCCGGTGAAAGCAAACGCCGGTCAGCGGGTTCGTCCGTCGAGCCATTCCAGCTCGTCGGCATCGCGCAGCAGGTTTCGAAACGTCTGTTTCGGCCGGCGTTTTATGCCGACCCGGAAGATGTTGACGATGTGAAAGGCGTCGGCCTCGGCACGGTGATAGGTTTTGCCTTTGACGTTGAGATAGGCCGACAGCGGTTCCAGCGAATGGCTGAGCGCCTCCGGGAACCATTCACGAAAGAGCGGCAGCGTATCCAGCAGCGGCAGCGCGGGAATCTTCATCCGGTTCCGCTCCAGCTCGGCACGCAGGAAACCGACATCGAAGGTTGCGTTGTGCGCGAGCAGCACCGCGTCCTCACAAAACGCCTCGAACTGCGGAAACACCTTTTGAAAGGTCGGGGCGCGACGCACATCGGCGGTGCGGATGCCGTGCACCTGGGTGGCATAATACGGCACATCACGCTCCGGGTTCACCAGCCAGTTGGTCGCGGCCAGCACCTCGCCGTCTCCACGGAACTTCACGGCGCCGATTTCCACCAGCCGGTCGTCATCGCGACTGAAACCGGTGGTTTCGGTATCAAAGGCCACGAAAACAATCTCGCGCACCGGAGTCGATGAGGCCGGTTCCTGCGCCGGCACGCCGCCGGCCGCAGCCATCAGAATGATTACTGACAGTGTTGTTTTCAATCGATTCATAAGTGATCCATCCTACCGGCTTCCCGCAGCATCCGCCATCTTAAAATTCGCATTCTGCTCCCGCCC
>CAZITJ010000038.1:0-16534 GCA_964542135.1 uncultured Verrucomicrobiota bacterium | reverse complement strand
GGGAACGGCAAGTGTCTCATTCGCGTAAATTTGCGTGATTCGCGGTTGGTTTAACCCGGTTAAGATTAAGAGAAAGATTATGATTAAGAATTACAGCAGGACGCCCTGCGGGGTGTCTTCGTCGGTGCGCCACCAGCGGCCGGGCTGAACGTCGATGTAGTGGATGGATTTGGTGGTGAGGCGGTTGCCTTTGGCTTTGGCGCCTTTGACGAGCAGGTTTTTTGTTTTGAACATCTGCTGGTGGATGCGCTGGTTTTTGGCCGGGCGGTAGCGGACGTAGATTTCTTCGGGGCAGCCCTCCTGGAAGAGCAGGATTTTGGAGCCTTCGGGGGCGAGCTGATAGTCGCGGTTCATGATGCATCCGCCGAAGGTGAAGCGCTTGATGTAGGTGGCGCGCTGGTGGGTGTAGACACAGGTCATTTCGCGGTCGCGGTCGAAGATGGCACAGTACTGCAGGTTGCCGTCGACGAAGAGTTTTTCGGGCGGGGGCATCATCTGATAACGGCCGTCGCCCCAGACGAAGATGAGTTTGTCGAGCGAGGAGCACTTGAGGAGGCTGTCGCCTTTGACGCCGGTGCCGGCGAACTGGGTTTCGGGGTCGTGTTTGATGTCCAGCTCGCTGGCGGTGAGCTCGCGCACTTCGATTTCTTTGAAGGTTTTAATCTCCGTGCGGCGGGGATAGCTGTCTTTGTATTTTTTGATGAGGTTCTTCAGATAGCGGATGGTGTAGCCGTTGAGCCCCTTGAGGTTTTTTTCGACTTCTTTGAGTTCCTCGAGGATTTTTTCGAGATCCGCTTTGTTCTTGTTGATGTCGAAGAGCGAGATGCGCTTGATGGGAATGCCGAGGAGCATGTCGATGTCCTCTTCGACTATCGGGCGCTTGAGTTTCTCTTTGAACGGGTCGAGCCCTTTCCAGATGGCTTTGCGGACGGCATCGGACGTTTTGCAATCCTCAATTTTCTTATAGATGCGGTTTTCGACAAAGATCTGCACGAGGGTTTTGGTGTGGAAGGCGTCGAGCAGTTTGTTTTTCTGCAGGTTCAGCTCGCCTTCGAGCACGTCGAGCAGCTGCTGCGTATTGACGTGCAGAATTTCGTCCACGGTCATTTCGCAGGGGCGGCTGTCGCGAATGACGACAATGCGGCTGGAAACGGACACTTCGCAGTTGGTGAAAACGTACAGTGACTGGCGGACGGTGTCCGGGTCGGCCCCCTGCGAGAGGACGAGTTCGATTTCCACGTGTTCGGCGGTAAAGTCGTTGATAGCGCGCACCGACACCTTTTTCTTCTTCACCGCATCTTCGATGGAGGCGATGAGTTTTTCGGTGGTCTGTCCGCAGGGCAGTTCGGTGATGACGAGGCGGTTTTTGCGTTCTTCGATTTTGGCGCGGACTTTGACTTTGCCGGTGCCGTTTTCGTATTCCGACACGTCCATGATGCCGCCGGTGAGGAAGTCGGGCATGGGATTGGCGACATGCGGCGTGCGCTTTTTCTCCCGCAGAATCTCGATCTGCTCTTCGAGCAGTTCGATAAAGTTGTAGGTCAGAATTTCGGTGGACAGGCCGACGGCGATGCCGGAGGCGCCGAGCATGAGCAGCAGCGGCAGTTTGCACGGGAGGGTAACGGGTTCTTTGTTTCGTCCGTCGTAGCTGTCGCTGTAGCGGGTGAGATCTTTGTTGAAGAGTTCCTCGCGCGCGAGGGGTGTCAGGCGGCATTCGATGTATCGCGGGGCGGCCGCCGGATCACCGGTAAAGATGTTGCCGAAGTTGCCCTGCCCTTCAATCAGATAGCCGCCGCGGTTGGCCAGCGAAACCAATGCGTCGTTGATGGAGGCATCGCCGTGCGGGTGATACTGCATGGTGTGGCCGACGACGTTGGCGACTTTGATGAAACGACCGTCGTCCTTTTCGTGCAGGGCATGCATGATGCGGCGCTGTACGGGTTTGAGGCCGTCATCGACGTTGGGGATGGCTCGATCGCAGATGACGTAGGAGGCGTATTGTAAAAAGTTGAAATCCACCAGCGAACGCAGCGGACCGTGTTCGTCGTCGAGCGCATGATGCTCGCGCCGGCTTTGCTGCGCGGGTTGATCGGCATCGTGCGATTCCGCGGCCGTTTTCTTTGGCGCCGGCCTGTCCGCAGCCCCGGCAGCGGTTTTCTTTCCGGCTGATTTTTTTGCCGCCGGTTTCTTTTTGGCAGCGGCTTTTTTCTTCTCCGGCTGATCGCCGAAGAGCATTTCCTGTTCTTCACTCATAGAATTTCTTCGTCCACAACAAGGTTTTCCATAATGTAGCTGCGGCGCTCCTGGGTGTTTTTGCCCATGTAGAAGGTGAGCACCTCGGGAATGGAGTGGTCTTCATCGATGGTGACAGGGGTCAGACGCATGTCCTGTCCGATGAAGCCGCCGAACTCTTTGGGCGAAATTTCGCCGAGTCCTTTAAAGCGGGTGACCTCGGCACCGCGTCCCAGCTTTTTGACCGCCGCATCGCGCTCTTTTTCGGAGTAGCAGTAGATTGTTTCCTTTTTATTGCGCGCCCGGAAAAGCGGTGTTTCGAGGATTTCGAGATGGCCGTCGCGGACAATGGGCTCGAAGAAGCGCAGGAAGAAGGTGATCATCAGGTTGCGGATATGCAGGCCGTCCACATCGGCATCGGTAGCAAGGACCACATGGCCGTAGCGCAGGCCGTCGGACTGTTCCTCGATATTGAGGCTGCGCATGAGGTTGTAGATTTCGACATTTTTATACAGGGCGTCGCGCTTGAGATCCCAGACATTGAGCGGTTTGCCTTTCAGGGTGAAAATGGCCTGCGTGTTGACATCGCGGCAGCTGACGAGCGATCCGGCGGCGGACTGCCCCTCGGTAATAAAAATCATCGTGTCGTCATGTGTGCCCTTTTCCTTGTTGAAATGCCTCTTGCAGTCTTTGAGCTGCGGCACGCGGATGGAGACGGCCCTGGAGCGCTCGCGCGCCAGTTTTTTGACGGAGTTGAGTTCTTTGCGGAGCTTCTGACTTTCCCTGATTTTTTCAACGAGTTTTTCAGCGGCGGGTTTGTTGCGATGCAGCAGTTCGACGACTGCTTTTTTGACATTGGCCACGAGATCGGAACGAATCTCCGTGTTGCCGAGTTTGTTTTTGGTCTGCGATTCAAACACGGGGTCTTTCAGACGCACGGCGACGGCGCCGAGAATGCCTTCCCGCACGTCGTCACCGTCAAATTTTCCGTCGGCATATTCGTTGATGCCTTTGAGCAGCCCTTCGCGGAAGGCGCTGAGATGCGTGCCGCCGTTGCCGGTGAACTGGCCGTTGACGAAGGAATAGTAGTCCTCGCTGAAGCGGTTGGTGTGGGTAAAGGCAAACTCGAGCATTTTGTCGCGGTGGTGAAACGGCTCGTAGATTTTTTCGAACTCGCTTTCATCGGCAATCAGGTCGAGCAGGCCGCCGTCGGAAACGATTTTTTTGCCGTTGAATATGATGGCAAGTCCGGCGTTGAGATAGGAATAGAATCGCAGGCGACGCTCAATGTGATCTTCGCGGAATTTGAAATTGTTGAATATTTCGGGATCGGGGGAGAAGCTGATAAAGGTGCCGTTTTCCTCCTTTTTGGCGGTGCCTTTTTCCTCGGCTTCGAGTACGCCTTTGGTGAAGCGCGCCTCGACGAACTTTCCGTCGCGGTGGGAGCGAACCACAAAATAGGTAGACAGAGCATTCACCGCTTTGGTGCCGACGCCGTTGAGGCCGACGCTGAACTGGAAGACATCGTCGTTGTATTTTGCACCGGTGTTGATGCGTGAAACACAGTCCACCACTTTGCCCAGCGGAATGCCGCGTCCGTAGTCGCGCACATCCACTGTATCGTCCTCGATGGTGATCTCGACTTTTTTGCCGTGTCCCATGATGAACTCATCAATGGCGTTGTCGATGACCTCTTTGAGCAGGACGTAAATGCCGTCGTCGTAATGCGCGCCGCTGCCGGTGCGACCGATGTACATGCCCGTACGGGTCCGGATGTGTTCGAGGGACGAGAGGGTTTTAATTTTGCTCTCGTCGTAGACATGCTTTTTTACATTCTTCGCCATATTGCTCAAAAACCACCAGATATTGCGTTTTTCAGTTCATTAAACACCAAATGTAGCATGCCGCCCCCCCTCTCGCAACCTTGTTGATTTCAGGCGGGCTGCTTTTTACGCGGTCCGGTCAGGGTGCGCAATAATGTAGCGGGCAATATCGCGGAGCTGAAGAAGTCCGATGGTCCGCCCGTGGCGATCGGTCACAGCGGCCAGAGTTTCCGATGCAGTGCGCAGGCGGCGGAATGCATCCGTCAGCGACAGATCGACCCGAAGCCGAAACAGCCGGCGGGACAGCGAACGCAGCGGAAGATCCGGATCCAGCGACGGGTTCATCAGATCAAACAGGGAGATCCATCCGGTCAATCGGCGCAGCGAACCGCGATAGACCGCCAGAAATTCGGTGTCACGGTCGCGCAGCATATCGAGGGCGTCCTGAACCGACGCATTGTCCGGAAGAGCCGCCGACGGAGGAGCCATCAGGTCGCGCACGGTTACGCGCGACATGGCCACGAGGTTGTCGATCATTCCGTGCTGATGATCGCTCAGGACATCGCGATGCACCGTTTCGGAAAAATAGTCCCGCAGGCCCTCCACTGAAAAAGAGAACGAGTTGAGCGCATCGGAGGATGCCCGCCGGGCGTTCAGCAGCCTGAACAGCAGGGTCAGCGGCGCTGTCAGGGGGCGGAACAGACGGATACAGACGTAGAGAAAACCGGAAAAACGATACATCAGAGAGTCGGCCAAACGCCGAAACAGATTTTTCGGAACCAGCTCGGCAAACAGGAATACGGGCACCATCAGGGTCAGCGTGGCCGCCGTTTCGGCATTCCACGGAATCGCGCCGAACAGCCGGCCGCCGTCGGGGTCGCCCTGCAGATACATTTGCGTAACCTGCCGGGACAACAGGTAGTTTGCCAGATTGTTGCCGATCAGCACGGTGAAAATAAACCGCGGGGCATCGTCCAGCACGGTCTGAAGGCGGCGGGCGGTGCGCCGGTCACAGCGGACGCGATAACGCAGCCGGATCCGGTTCACAAGATACCCCCCGGTTTCCAGACCGGAAAACAGAGCGGAGCCGGCGAAAAAGAGGAGCACCAGCAGACTGTCGATCAGAAAACTCATACGGGCCGCTCTCCTGTCGATTCGAGATGCAGCAGAACCGTGCCGATATGACGTCGATGCATGTTTTCGACCGTTAAACCGATATTGCCTACAAAAACGCGGTCACCGGTTCGCGGCAGGCGGCCCAGTCGCGAAACAATCAATCCGCCGAGGGTATCGAACGCCAGGCTGTCCACCTCGGATCCGGGCAGCAGACCGGTGAACAATTCCCGCCAGGCCCGAATTGGAAGCTGGCCATTCAGGCGGTAGGTGCAGTCATCGATCTGCTCGATCTGCTCGGCCGGTTCGGGTTCGCTGTCGCCAACCACTTCGGCGAACAGATCGTCACCGCTCACCACGCCGGCCAGCCCGCCGTATTCATCCACCACGGCCACCAGTTCAAGGTCGCGCTGTATCAGCTCCTGCAAAAGGCGGTCGGCGCGCTGGGTTTCGGGAACGAACACCAACGGGCGAATAAATGCACGCAGGGAGCGTCCGGAATGACGTTCCATAAACAAATCGCGCGTGCGCACATAACCAAGCGGATTTTCATCGTGTTCCCGGTAAATCAGAATCCGGCTGTATTCCCGTTGCCGCGCCTCGTCCAGGAGCTGCTCCGGATCAGCATCCAGCGGTTTGCGCATCACCCGTACGCGCGGCACCATCATCTCGCGCACGCGCACATCGGACAGGTTGACAATATCTTCGAGCATTTCTTTTTCGCGGGAGCCGAATCCGGGTTCATGACGCACTGCATCGAGCAGCTCGCGAAGTTCGCCGGGAGTCAGCACGACGCGCCGCTCTGCGGACGACTCCTGCAAACGGAATCGATGCAGAAGCGTCCGTGCCAGACGCCGGAAGGGCTTGACGAGGGCATACCACATCACCATCGGACGGGCGGTTGCCTGCACGATGCGCGACGCCTGCGCCACCCCGGCTGCCTTGGGCAGAATTTCGCCGAAAAGAATGATGGCGGCCAGGATCAGCGCGCCGCCCAGCGCCTGCGACCACGGTCCGCGCCCTGCACTCCAGCGATCCGCCAGCACCGCACCGGTACAGAAAAAGAGAATGTTGACGATGAGATTGCCGAACAGAATGGCAGACAGCAGATCGGCCGGGGCATTCCGAAGAAGGGTCAGCAGGCGGTCGGCATGCCGCCGGCGGCGCAACCTGCGCGCCGCTTCAGGCGTCAGCGAAAACACCGCCGTTTCGGTGCCGGAGAAAAAGGCCGAAGCGAACAGCAGCAGAATCATCATGCCGATCGTATTCATTCAATCCATATACTATTTATCGTGAACATCTGTTGAATAAAATAGTACAGTACCTCGCGGATATTCAAACATCGGATCAGGAAACCATCATGCAATCGGCGCAAGAAAACGTCTTAAAATGGCAGCGAATGCGGGAACGCTGCCACATTGCCGATCCGCAGCCGCCGCCTGCACGACGCAAGGAAAAGGCGATCGGCGACATTCTGTGCGATGTTCTCAAAGAGCGTTCATCGCAGGCGGCCAGTCTCCCTGCAGGGCTGGCGGAGCACTGGCCTGTCATTGCAGGGTCTCAGATCGCCGGGCACACGCGCCCTGCACATCTCAGCAACGGGCTTCTTTACATTCATGCGGATCATCCCGGCTGGCTGACACAGCTGCGCCGTATCCCGAAGAATCACTTGCTTCAGAAAATCCGGGCGGTCCCCGATCTGCCGGCGGTTCGGGATATCCGTTTTCAGCTTGATCCGGCCCTGCGAACCGTTCCTCCGCGCCGCCGCGGAAAACGTGCCGGTTCCTGAAAACGCTCCTCGCGGCCGCTTACAGGAGAGAGCGGTGCACCTTGATGCGATCCCCCGCCTCCACCGGAATGTCCCACTCCGGATTTTTCTCTAGATCTTTTGCATTCACTTCGATCACACGGCCGTTGCGTGTAATGGTGATCTTGCGCGGGTTGGCATACTCCGTGTATCCGCCGGCCGCGGCAATGGCCTGCAGCAGGGTAATACGCCGCTGCAGGGGATACTCCTGCGGATTGCGGATTTCCCCCTCCATGAAATAACTTTTGGCGGAGGTCAGCACGTTGACGGTGATGTTGCGGTAAATCTGTCCATCAATATAAATACTCTGAATTTTCCGCTCCAGCTCCGACGCTGTCAGGCCGGCCGCCTGAACCGGTTCTTCGATATACGGCAGGGTAATATTGCCCTGCTCATCAATCACGGTCTCGAGCGCCTTTTCCTGAGGGATTCCCAGCAGACTGATCTGCAGCGGGTCGAGTGTGCGCAGTTTGTAGCGCCCCACCACCGCCGCGGCTTCTTCGCCGGGAACCAGAACCGGGGGCCGGCTGGCACAGCCGCTGATCAGCGTCACAATAACCAGGGCCAACATCAGTACGACAGATTTCCTCATGAATGCTCCTTTTTCGCGTCTGTTTACGCACCCGCATCGGCGGCGGGACCGGATTCCTGCGAGCGATAATAGTAATAGTTTGAATAGTACGAGTGGTAATAATAGTAGTAATCGTCCCGCATGATATTGATGTTGTTGAGGACAACTCCGACCTGCGGAACATTGAGTGTATCGAGCATCTGTTTGGCGCGGATAATCATGTCGCGCGGATATTTGCGATATTGAACCACCAGCAGAATTCCGTCCATTTCCTTGGCAATCACCGAGGAGTCGCTGATGCCGACCAGCGGCGGTGTATCGAAGATCACAATATCATATTTTGACTTCAGGCTCTGCACCAGCTCGCCGATCCGTTTCGGGTCCAGCACACCCAGGGAGGTGCGCGGCAGACGGCCGCTGGGCAGAAAATGCAGATTGGGCACGCTGGTTGTTTTGATGGTTTCCTCCACCGGCACATCGCGCAGCAGCACATTGGTCAGCCCGAAGCGGTTGGACACCCCGAGAGTGGTATGCTGCACCGGCCGCCGCAGGTCGGCATCCACCAGCAGCACCTTTTCGCCCTGCTGGGCGCAGACATAAGCGAGGTTAAAGGCGGTCGTCGATTTCCCTTCACCGGCACCGCCGCTGAGCACTGCAAAGGCGCCGTTGCTCAGACCGGAATCGGTAAAGGCCATGTTGGTGCGCAGCACGCGATATCCTTCGCCGTGGTCGCTGTCCGGCCCCTCTTCAATCAGCGGCCGCACTTTCTGCGGAATCAAACCGAGCACCGGCAGCTCAACCCAGCGTTCCACATCATCGGCCGTCTTAATGGATGTATCGAGATACTCAATAAAATACGCCAGCCCGACACCGGAGCCCAGCCCGACAAAGATGCTGAGCAGAACATTCAGAATCAGGTTCGGACTGACCGGCCGTGTCGGGGCTTCAGCGGAATCGACAATTTCGACCGGTGTGCGCGGGACCTCCAGAGTAATTCCCTCCTGGGCAATCTTGGCCTTCAGTGCGTTCATGATGGAACGCTGAATTTCCAGTTCCTGCTGCGCTTTTCGAAACGGGAGCAGTTTTTCGCGCTGCGATTCCTGCTCGGTGGTGCGCACCCCGCGCAGCTCATTTTCGAGGGCCTCAAACTTTGATTTTGCGACAATATACTGGGCCCGGAGTCCTTTTTTAACGCCTTCGAGAGCTCCGGCGAGTTTTTCAACCAGCTCATCGCGCGCAGCCTGCGCCTGCTTTACATCCGGATGGTTGGGCCCGAGATTCTCCAGCATGGACATCAGCTGGACGTCATAGTCCTTGATCTGCGTTCGCATGGACTCAATGAACGGATCGTTGGCCACATAGGCCGACGCGGTCAACAGGTCCTCTCCGCTGAGCGAATCCATCTGCTCATAGCGGGACTTGCTCACCAGCATCTCAACCCGGGCTGCGATGCGGTCGCCCTCAAGCTGCTGCAAGCGCAGCTTTTCAACGCTGGCCGCATCCACCCCTTCGTTCAACATCGTAATATCGAGTTCTTCGCGGAGCGTTTCCACCTGCTGTTCGGCGGCGGAGACCCGTTCCTGCTGCTTTTCCAGCTCGCGATTCAGAGCATCCATCGCGCGGCTGATTTCATTGTATTTCAGATCCAGACGGGCGTCGCGATACACATCCGCCAGTTCATTGGCAATGCGGGCGGCCTCTTTAGGGTCTTCGCGTTTAACGGTTAAAGCGATCAGGGACGTATCACGGAACTGATTCACATTCAGGCTGGTTCGCAGAATTTTATAGGCCACTTCTTTGGGAAGTTTTTCCTCGTCCCGGGCCCACAGCTCCTGGAGATTCAGGCGGTTGATCACCTCATACAGAATCGGCTTGGACTGGATGATTTCATACTGGGTTCGCAGGAAATGGGGATCATAAAAAGACCTGCCCCCCTGCATGCTCGGGGCAAAAGGGTCAATCTCAACCCGGTCGTTATTGACCTCAATACGGGCCTGCGCCGCATACATTTTCGGCAGGGTGAAGGTGTAGGCGGTTCCGGTAATCACCACCAGAAAAAGAACGGCCAGAACAATCTCTTTACGGGAGCGGATCACCCGCCAGTAATCCAGAAAATGAAGAGTTGATTCTTTCTTGGACGTTTCACTCATAATTTAAAACCTCTCTGTAAATGATGATGGTGAGGTGAAAATCACCTCACCATACAGATCAACTCTGTCCTGACCGGGGACCATTCAGTTCAGTTCAACACGCCAACCGAGCTGGATCCGGTTTTCATCCCAGTTGGTGCCGGGATCACGTTCTTTGCGGGTGTGCTTAACCGACAATTCCAGGAAGTTGATGCGGTTGAGACGGTACGCCAGCTTCACTTCAAGAGTCATGCGGTCTTCTTCCGAATCCTGACTGCCGCCCGCATCCCGGTCCTCGCTGTCAAAGTCGTTGTTGGCAAAGCGGGCCGTCACCCTGCCCATCAGCTTGGCGGTAATGTCGTGCTGCGCGCCCAGCCGCAGTTCGGCGGTGGTCTGGCCTGCGTAGGAGGTATCATCGGACTCGCCGAAGCTGTAGCCGACATCCGCATTGAAACGGGTCTGGGGAGAGGGGCTGTAAACGAGCCCCGCATTGACCAGCGGGTGAACCGAGGAGTCGCTGCTCACCATGGCGGGAAAGTCGCGGGTGACATAGGTGATGCCGCCCTGCAGTGTGCCGTGAACCTCCTGATTAAAGGTATGGCCCAGCAGAGCGGACAGATCGGTCATATCGAGCGAGGCTTCGCGGTTGTCGTAATCAATCCAGCGATATCCCGCCTGCAGTGTCGAGCGGGTGCGCTGGGGAGCAATTTCTTTCGACCAGCCAAAGCCGACATCGGCGACCGTTGTGTCGAGCAGCTCGGCGGCCTCATCATCGTACTGTTTCACAGAATATCCGCCGGAGAGTTCCAGACGGTTTTTGGCGTTCAGAACATAATTGGCGCTTGCACCGGCCCGATTATAAAAATAGTTGTAGCGGACATTGTTGCCGAGCGACCCGACCGCCCCGGATCTTTCACTGCTGCGGTGGTAGTCGGTAACACGCAGAAGCAGTCGCGGTGAAAACGAATGGTTCAGCATGGCATAGATATTGGGATAAAACTCGGCCCCCTCCGCATCATCCAGAAGTTCAAAGCGGGATTTGGCCATAAAATCCGTCCGCGCGGAGAAGGCGGCCCGGAACGCCACGTTGATCACATCCTTGACAAAGAAAGATTCTTCGTTGTTCGTATTGCGATACAGGTTGTCGCTGTATCCAAACTGCAGGTTGTTAATCACGCTGATCGGGCGCTGGTCCCGGGCAAAGAGATGTCCGGCCATCAATCCGGCCAGTACGGTCATAATAATCAGTTTCTTACTCATGCTGCCACCTCGTTTAATGCTATCCTGTTTTTGCTGTTTCACGGTTTCTTGTCGGGTCGATCCATCAGATCGGCGTAGCGGGCAGATCATCATCGTCGCCGCCGGGTGCGTCCACGCCGCCGCCGAACGGCGCGTCGGGAGAAATTTCATTCAGAAACAGCGGTGCTGTGCCGCCGCCCTGCTGTTCCTCCCGACCGCCGCCCTGCTGTTCCTGCTGCTGCTGCGGCTGTTCACCGCCGCCCTGCTGCTGCTCACCGCCGCCCTGCTGGTCAGCGGCGCCTCCGCCGGCATTCAGCAGTGTCTGTGTTTCCGTGACGGTTGAACTGGTCAATTCGGGAAAGGCCGCTGCCAACCGGCTTTCATTGACAGCGCTCATGGTTAAGTCAAGCTGATCATTTCCGCCGGCCTGCATGACCGCAATGATCGCATAACGGGCTGCATTTTCATCACCGAGATCCGCGGCCTCGTTCAGGCCGTCCACCAAGCGGCTGCGGATTTCGTCGGCATCATCCGATCCGGCAAAAAGCTGCTGTGCAAAGTTCATCAGAGCCTGGCCGACACCGGACGCTCCCTGTTCGGAAAACACACTCTGCAGACCCAGGTCAGCCTGCGCCGGAAGAGCAAAAAACACTCCGGCAAGAATCGCTGTCAGTATAAAACGTATTTTTGTTTTCATTATTCCCCTCCGTTTACTTGAGCCTCTGTTCGTGATCGATTAAAAAAACGATCGACCTCCGGCAGCCCGTTTTTTCCCGTTTTTTCGACGAACTGTTCCCATAAAGGATTTAAAGATATATCATTGAGCACACAAAAGTCAACCCATGAATCCGCCGCTAACGGTTTTTTAATACAACCGTTTTCGAGTTCGGCCGAGCCCTCAAACAGCAGCCGGGACTGCCCGATCACGCGTGCGAAATCCTCTTTTTGAACCGTTCGGCCGGGATCGAGCAGATCAAAGGGCGAAAAACAGATGCCGCGCCGGTTGAGAAACGCCGCGCAGTCCGCCAGAGATGCATCCGGTGAAACGTAGTCGCTGAACCATCCCTTCGCCAGGAGAACGGCCAGTTCGGGGAAGCCCGGCGCGGACTGCGGAGCTGCGCCCGCGGGCCCTGCGGCGCAGATCAAAACGGCCAGCGCGCTGAAGAGCATAAATTTCACGATCGGGATCGTATCAGTCCGACCGGATTTCAACAACAGGAAACAGTGCGGACTTTGCGGGCCGACTTTTACGTTTCCTCCGGGCGCTCGCTCTGCTACAACCTAGCCGTTCCATGAATTCATTCACCTTCAAACTCAATGAAGAACAGCAGCAGAAACTCCTTGATCTGCTCAGCCGCTCCGGCGGTCTGCCCGTTGACGTCCCCCACACCCGGATCGCCGTTGACGAAGGCTCCTGCCGGATCCACCTGTACAACTCCGGCAAATGCCTGGTTCAGGGCAAAGGCGCCGAGGAATGGGTTACCTTCAGGCTCGAGCCCGACATCCTCGGGGAAGCCCGTCTGGGCTACGAAGCCGTTCACGACCCTGAGAGCGTCAAGCCCCATATGGGAATCGACGAATCAGGCAAAGGTGATTTTTTCGGGCCGCTGGTGATTGCAGCGGTCTACACCGACGCCGCGATTGTCGAGGCCCTCAGGGAACTCGGTGCGCGCGACAGCAAAAAAATCACGAGCGACCGCGTAACGCTGCAGCTTGCTTCCGACATCCGGAAAAAACTCGACGGCCAATTCGCCATCGTCACCATCGGTCCCGAGGCCTACAACCGCATGTATGCCAAAATCGGCAACGTCAACCGGCTGCTGGCCTGGGGCCACGCCCGCGCCATCGAGAATCTGCTGGAAAAAGTGCCCGACTGCCCGCGGGCGCTCTCCGATAAATTCGGTCCCAGCGCCCGCATCGAACGCGCCCTGATGAAGAAGGGCCGCCGCATCAAAATGGATCAGCGCACCAAGGCGGAATCCGACCCCGCCGTTGCCGCCGCCTCCATCCTGGCGCGCGCCGGCTTTCTGTATGCGCTGCGCACGATGGAAAAGCAGTTCGGCATCGACGTGATCCCCAAAGGCTGCTCAAACAAGGTGAAGCAGGTCGCCGCCGAGCTGGTCGCCGACCACGGTCCCGGCATTCTGCTCAAGACCTGTAAAACTCATTTCCGCACCGCCGGTCAGGTGCTGGCCATGAACGGGTACGAGCGCGGTGATCTTCCCGCGGCCGGCTGACCGCTCAGCGCATGAGATCCAGTTTGGCCTGCGGGAAGGCGGTCAGCCAGAACTGCACCCAGAAGAGCTGTTCATTGTCTTCATCGATTTTCAGACCGACGCCGGCGGCAACACAGTCAAAGCGCCGGTTGACGACAATTTTGCGTTCTTCCCAGACGCCGCTGTCGCTGTCATACCGCACGCCCAGGTCATAAAACCAGTCGGCCTGCGGAAACAACCGGGCCGATCCGTAAAACAGGGAGCGGGTATCCGTCTCATCATCCCGGTAGCGGTAGCGGAACCGGTAGTGACTCAAATCGTCGGCGATATAATGCACGCCGATATTGAAGGGGTTGATATCCTGATCATTCCAGTCGAACTCCAGGTTGCTCTGCACCCAGAGGTTGTCGGTCAGGCTGAGTTCGGCGTCGGCGACGAGCGGACCGAGGGTATCCTCGTCTTCGAGGGTTTCCAGCCGCAGGGTCGTATACACTTCGCTGTCGAGCACATTGGCGATTCGATTGGTGCCGCGTTTGCTCTGGAGGAAATTGCGCACGCCGAAGCGGACGGCGTTTTCCTTGTCGAGCGCATCGATATCATCAAACTGGTAGAGCTCGTCGGGGCGCAGGTTGGGTTCAAAGCGGTAGGTGTAGTCAGCGAACGGTTCCGCCACGTGCCGCAGGCCGGTTCCGTACCAGGCGCTTTTTTCAGAAAGCATTTTATGGGCTTTAAATGAAGTCAGCGCGCCCAGTTCCAGGATATTGCGCAGCGATGAGCTGCCGTCCTCTGTCGAGCTGTACCAGGTGCCGCGCCAGCCCGCGCGCGGAATGACATTGAGGTAATCCTGATATTTGAGAGGCAGGAAAATGCGGTTATAGGTATCCAGCCGCGCGGCGCTGTAATCGGACGGGATATTGGTCAGCCCCGGCATCTGTGCATGAAGGAGTTCGAGCCGGTCGATGCTGTTTTCGCTGCTGAAATAATATCGCGAATCACCGAGCCGGGTGAGATAGCGGTCGTAGCTCAGTGCGGGCAGCCTCTCCACCGTTGTGTAGAAATCATTCAGGCGGTGATCCACACGCAGCGCCGCGCCGTATTCATCCGTGGAGCGCTGAACCACCGCAAAGTTTTCCGGATTGGCGGCGCGGCGGTATTCCTCGTTAAAGAAATCCTCGATAATGCCCGGATCACTGAGCCAGTTCAGCCGGGTCATCAGATAGGTCTGCTCGTCGAGGGTCTCCCGGTGTTCAATCTGAATGCGATAGCGGCTGCTGTCGGTCAGGGCCTGTTCGGGAAGCGGGTCATCCTCATCCACGGGGTCATCATCGTTGATGTAGTATGAGCGGAAGCGTCCCTCGCCGCCGGGCGTGGTCCACAGGAAATCCTGACCGAGACCGAGACCGCGCTTGGAGTAGAGATCGAAATGCGAGTTGGAGGTCAGCCAGTCCGCGGGATGCAGCTCGGCCCGCACCTTGACAAACGCCCCGACCCGATCGCCGGCACCGAAATAAAAGGTGAACACCCGGTGTCCGAGATGCCGCTGCCAGACCGGCAAATAAAAAACCGGCACCGGACCGGCATAAAACACAACGTGGCGGGCGGTGATGGTCGGATCACCGGGCTCGCCGTTATCGACCACCTCAGCCTCGCGGGCTTTGGCGTAAACGGCCGGGTTGTCCCCCGAACAGGTGGTGATCATCACATCACGGAGCATAAATTTGTTACTGGAAACCCGTTCGCTGTCTGCCGCGGTGATATAGGCCGGTTCAAAGGAAATGGTCGATTCACCGAAATCGCCCGAGCGGTCTTTGTAGTTGTAGGTCAGATGCGGTCCCTCCCAGCGAACCCCGTCGCGAATCATCACAATATTGCCGGCCGCAACGATCTCCCCGCTGTCCGGATTCATCATGATCCGGTCCGCCTGCAGGCTGGCGCCCTGCTGCTGCACCGTCGCATTGCCCTCGGCAATCATGACATCGTCTGTATATTCCATTCGATCGGCGGTGATTTCCACCGCCTCTTCATCGTCGGTCAGGCGCTCCGGCAGCGAGACCGGCCGGTCACCGGCATCGGATTGCTGCCCTTCCGGCGGCAGGGCCGATTCATCGGGAAACAGATCCGCATCGGCCGGCGGCTCCTGATCCGCCGGGACGGCAGCCGGTGCGGCCGGCGTACCCGTCTGCGGCTCAGCCGGGACGGGCCGGGCGCTGTTTTGCCCGGAAGGAGCAATCGGTTCCGGCGATGGCTTGCCGGCCGCTCCGGCGGAGTGTTCGTCCGTCGCTGCCGGCTCATCGACCGCTTGCGCAGAGTCCGCCGTCGGGTCCCCGGCCGGCGGGGTCTCCACCGCCGCGGGCGGCGGCTCAGGGGCAGCGGGCTGTGCCGTCTCCGGCATGTAAATGCGAACCGCCTTTTCTTTGGGCCCCTCCGGCGTGTCCGCATAAAAGGCGGCGATTTCCCGGTTGTGACGAAGCGCCCGCCTCTGCAGATCGCGCTCGATCGCCCGCACGGTCGCCCGATGTTCCGAGTCCGGATAGAGCGAATTGAACAGCGCCGCCGCCAGCTGAGCCTGCTCGCGCAGCTCAACGCTGTAGGGCGTCTTTTCAACCCAATCATACAGTACATTGAGCTTGGCAAATGCGGCCCGCTCGGCAAACGGCGAGTCGGGATAGCGGTATTCCACCGCGGAGTAGGCGGCGATGGCCATGTCGGCATCGCCCGACTCACGCCAGGCCTCCCCGATGGTATACTGGATTTCCGGCGCCCGCTCCCACTGCGGTGCGGCACGGAGAATCGACTGCATATACGGCACCGCCTGTTTCGGCGCACGATACCCGCCGAACAGCCATCCCATCCGGCGGCGGTTCAGCACCCGGCGGGCAAGGGTCCACTGCCGTTCGAGCACCTCGTCGTAATTGCGAATGCGGTTGAAATACCGGCTGACCAGTTCTTCATAACTTTCAAAGGCGTCCTCATACTCGCCGGCTGCGAAATAGAGGTCGGCGGCGGCGCGGCGGGCGGCGGGCGCCTCCGGGCTGTCCGGCCAGCGTTTAACGAGAATATCAAACTGCCGGGCGGCATCCTCTGTTTTTCCTTCATCGCGAAGCGATGCGGCATAGTCCCAGTGTTGTTCCGGTGTCGCGGGTTTGTGCGCAAACGGGTTGAGATACAGGTAGCGCCCCTCCGCCGACTCCGTGTACGGAACCGATGTCGCACAGCTGGTGACCAAAAAAAGAATTGCGAGTGCCGTTGCCCCCGCCCCAAAAAACCCGAACTGTTTGCTGTTCATAATGCGCCTGAGATTACGGAAGCGCTCAGCCCTTGGCAAGAGCGAAGCGGCCGTTTCCGAGGGGGGGCGGATTGTAAAGTGAAATGCCGGAGTCGGGAATCAAAGTGCCCCATGCCAG
>CAZITJ010000037.1:0-16947 GCA_964542135.1 uncultured Verrucomicrobiota bacterium | reverse complement strand
CCCTATGACAAAAAACAGACGCCGTCACGCGGAATGCGGCGCCTTTACGGTCGGGCGCGGGGCCGCCCGGGATTGCAGGCATTCAGACAGGCCATCCGTCCGCCGGTTCCGCCCGGGCGGGCTGTGCGATTGCGCGACCGGATGTCTTTGCGGTGTATGCCGGCGGAACGGCGGTCAACCTGCGTTCTTTTCCTCTGCTTCTTTGCGGGGTTCTTCAGCGGCCGGCTCTTCATCGGCGTGTTCGTCCTCTCTTTTTTCCGGAAGACTTTCCGTCTGGCCTTTTTTGAATTCGTTCAGGCTTCGTCCGAGCGAACGGGCCAGCTCCGGCAGTTTCTTCGCGCCGAAGAGCAGGATGATCACAAAGACGATCATCAGAATTTCGGGCAGGCCCTGCATGCCGGGGATCAGTGCGAGTGTGTTCATTCTTCGGTTCCTCTCTTGTGTTCGCGCCGTTCAAACAGGCGCAGTACGGCTATACAGCATTCGTAGAGCAGATACAAGGGAATCGCCATCTGAAGCTGTGTTACGATATCGGGCGGCGTCAGCGCCATCGCCAGCACGAGAATGCCGATGAAAACATGACGGCGGTATTCGCGCAGCTGTGCCGGTGTAACGAGTCCCAGCCGGCCCAGCATGACCAGAATCAGCGGCAGTTCGAAGGCCAGGCCGAAGCCGATCAGCAGGTGCATGACAAAACCGAGATATTTTTCAATCTTCCAGTTGGCGATCGTGCCGAGGTAGTCGTTGAAATAGAACATGATGTTGACGGCCACCGGCAGCGAAACGAAATAGCACAGTGCGACTCCGGCGCAGAAAAGCAGGCCGCCGACAATCCCGCCGGTCAGCAGCATTTTGCGTTCTTTCGGTTTCAGAGCGGGCAGCACAAACTGAGCGATGAAGTAGATCAGCAGCGGCAGACTGATCAGGACGCCGCTGGCAAAAATCACCTTGATCACCTGCAGGAAGCCTTCCACCGGGGAGGTGGTGATCAGTTCGAAGGAATGGTCTTTGGCCTCCGCCGCGCTGAGCAGCGGAGCCTGCAGCCAGTTCAGCAGCGGACGGGCCAGCGGGATGCAGATCAATGTGCAGACGGCCACCGCAATCAGGCAGCGCACCAGCATCTTCCGGAACTCTTCAAGGTGTTCCAGAAACGGCCGTTCGCTGTCCTCGGCAGACAGCCTGGCTCTCAGTTTTGACAGAGGGGTTTTCATGCCGGCGGGTCCGACGCCTCGGGTTTCTCTCTGGGCGTCGGATTTTCATCTTCGGGCGGATCGGGTTCGGCCGTCGAACGGGACGGATCGAAGGAGGACTCTTCGTCCTCCACATCCGTATAGTCGGCGTCTACGTCGTAGAGTTCCTCGTCGGCGATGTCTTTATAAAAATCACCGTACATGATTTTATAACGGATCCCGGCGGCGGCCCGCTGCATTTTATCGAGCGCGTTGTGAATGCTGCGCAGAATACGGGGTGCATCCTTGGCGCCGAACAGCAGAATGAGCACCAGCATAATCAGCAGAAACTCGCTGCTGCCGGGAGAAATAAACCCCGGGGAAAACATAAAACAGGAAACGCCGGCCGGGAGAAGCACGCCGGGTCCGGCAGGACGGGGTTTCGGCCGGACCGAAAATTCTGAATGGTTTTTCATCAGCATGATGTCTGCTTTTCAACCGGTGTTATGACGGTGCATACAGCCGCCGGGGTTGCAGCGGGAGGCCCGCATTTGAAAGACCGCCAGGCGCATTTCAGACGGCGGGATACGCCATCGCAAGATCGAATAAAAAGCCGGTTCAATGTAGTTGCCGGCGAATTTTTTGTCAAGGTGGAGAACCCTGTTCACCGTGTCCGGAAAAGGAGATGGCGGGAGGACACACCGCGATCCGCTGACGGTGCGATTGCGGCCGGGATGCCGCCCCCGAACAGAGCAGCCGGCCGTTGGACAAACCGCGCCATCTCATGGCCGTCCCTGGACGAACAGGGGATCCCCGGACGCAATGCGATCGACAGAGATCAAACGTCGGAAACAGATCCCGACGAATCCCGGGATTGGAATCCGCCGGCGAGCCGCGCGCCTACCGCCGCGGAAGCTCCCCGTTGCCTTTGGCGGGCAGACACGACTCGCCCATCAGGTATTCATCCACACAGCGCGCGGTTTCGCGTCCTTCGGAGATCGCCCAGACGATGAGGGACTGACCGCGGCGGCAGTCGCCGGCGGCAAAGACCTTTTCGACGGAGGTCTGATAGGTCTGTTCATCGGCCTGGATATTTCCGCGGTCATCGAGCGCCACGCCGAGTGCTTTGATGGCGTTGTCGGGCTCCGGACCGGTGAAGCCCATCGCCAGCAGAACCAGGTCGGCCTTCCAGATTCTTTCGGAGCCGGGCACTTCGTCCATGGTGGCGTTTCCGGTTTTGCGTTCGCGGTTGAATTCGACCTGGACGGTTTTGACGCCGGTGACGTGACCGTCCCGGCCGGTGAATTCTTTGGTGAGAATGCAGTAGTTGCGCGGATCGCTGCCGACCTCGCGGTGCGATGAGCTGGTGCGCAGTTTCATCGGCCAGTACGGCCACGGCTGGTGCGTCGGGCGGCCCTTCGGCGGCTCCGGGAAGAGCTCGAAGTTGGTAACGCTTTTGGCGCCGTGGCGCACCGATGTGCCGACGCAGTCGGACCCGGTATCGCCGCCGCCGATGACGATAACATGTTTTCCTTCGGCGGAAATCTGCGGGGCGTTGGTGTCCCCCGCACAGGTTTTGTTCTGCAGCGGAAGAAAATCCATCGCAAAGTGAATGCCCTGCAGATCGCGACCGAGTACGGGCAGGTCGCGGCCTTTGGTGGCACCGATGGCCAGCACGACGGCATCGAATTCGTCCAGTTCCTCGGCAGAGACCTCCGTGCCGATGGCCGCCGACGTTTTAAAGACGATGCCTTCGGCCTCCATGATTTCGAGGCGGCGGTCGATGAAGCGTTTTTCGAGCTTAAAGTCCGGAATGCCGTAGCGAAGCAGGCCGCCGATGCGGTCGGCGCGCTCAAAGACGGTGACGGCATGGCCTGCGCGGTTGAGCTGCTGGGCGGCCGCCAGCCCCGCCGGGCCGGAGCCGATCACGGCGACGGTTTTGCCGGTGCGTTCCTCCGGGGGTTCGGGCTTGACCCAGCCTTCCTTAAAGGCATGTTCGATAATGTGTTTTTCGATCAGTTCAATGGCCACCGGCGGCTCGTTGATGCCGAGCACGCAGGCTTCTTCGCACGGCGCCGGGCAGAGGCGTCCGGTGAATTCCGGAAAGTTATTGGTCGCGCGGAGCACTTCCCATGCCTGCCTCCAGCGGCCGTTATACGTAAGGTCGTTGAAGTCCGGGATGATGTTGCCCAGCGGGCAGCCGATGTGGCAGAAAGGGATGCCGCAGTTCATGCAGCGTGCGGCCTGCTCCTGCAGTCTGTCTTCGCTGAAGGGCTGATAGACCTCGTTGTAGTCCTTGATGCGCTCGTCCACCGGGCGTTCGACCGGCGTCTTGCGTTCGTACTCTTTAAATCCTGTTGGTTTTCCCATGGTTCGTCTCCTTCGGAGACGGAGAAGGCTTTCGACGTTAGGCCATAGACCTTAGGCTTGTTCTCCGCCGCCTTTCCGTAATGAATTGATCAAAGCGTTTCGTGCTCGCGCGACTTCTAGGGCCGGCGCATCCGCCATCTCAAACGCTTTCAGTTCCCGGTGATCACGCATTTTCTTTTCCTAAAGTCGAAGGCCTATAGCCTAAAGCCTTTCCCTCACTCTCCCGTGCGCTGCTCATCGGCCAGCATGGCCAGTGCTTTTTTGTAATCCACAGGGATGACTTTCACAAATTTCTTCACGGTGTTGTCCCAGTCGGCAAGCAGTCTCTCCGCTTTCGGGCTGCCGGTCAGCGCGATGTGTTTTTCCACGCGATCACGGAGAAAATCGAGATCTTCGTCCTCGAGCGGATCGAAATCGACCATTTCCTGATTACAGCGGGTTTCGATAAAGTCGCCCGCCTCATCGAGCACATAGGCGATGCCGCCGGACATCCCCGCGGCGAAGTTGCGGCCGGTCAGACCGAGGATGACGGCTTTCCCGCCGGTCATGTATTCGCAGCCGTGGTCACCGACGCCTTCGACAACCGTGACCGCTCCGCTGTTGCGCACGCAGAAGCGCTCGCCGGCGAGCCCGTTGATGAAGGCTTCGCCGCGGATAGCACCGTAAAAGGCGACGTTGCCGATGAGGATGTTTTCCTCCGGTTTGAAGTCCGATTCTTCCGGCGGACGGATGATGAGTTTCGCGCCGGAGAGGCCTTTGCCGAAGTAGTCGTTGGCATCCCCTTTGACGTTGAAGGTGATGCCGTGCGTGCTGAAGCCGCCGAAGCTCTGTCCGGCGTGGCCGGTGCCGTTGATGACGAGGGTGTCTTCGGGCAGGCCGCCGGCTCCGTGCTTTTTGGACAGTTCATGACTGAGCATCGAGCCGACGGTGCGGTAGATGTTTTTGAGCTCGACATCGATGACGACCCGTTCGCCGGATTCGATGGCGGGCGCGGCTTTGGCAATCAGTTCGTGGTCGAGCGCCTGATCAATGCCGTGGTCCTGCGATTCGGTGCAGTGTGTGCCGATGGATGAATCGACGTCCGGCCTGTAAAGAATCTTTGAGAAATCGAGACCGTTGGCTTTCCAGTGATCAACGGCTTTGCGCACGTCGAGCTTTTCGCAGTGACCGATCATCTCGTCCATGGTCCGGCAGCCGAGCCCGGCCATAATCTGGCGCAGTTCTTCGGCCACGAAACGGAAATAGTTGACAACGTATTCCGGCTTGCCCGCAAATTTTCTGCGCAGTTCCGGGTCCTGCGTGGCCACACCGACCGAACAGGTGTTCATGTGACAGAGGCGCAGCATGATGCAGCCCATGGTGATGAGCGGAGCGCTGGAAAAACCGAATTCCTCCGCGCCGAGCAGCGCGGCAACGGCGACGTCGCGACCGGTCAGCAGTTTGCCGTCGCATTCGACGCGGATGCGGCTGCGCAGATCGTTGAGCACCAGCGTCTGCTGGGTTTCGGCCAGCCCGAGTTCCCACGGCAGGCCGGCATGCTTGATGGAGGCCTGCGGCGAGGCGCCGGTTCCGCCGTCGTAGCCGGAAATCAGCACCACGTCGGCCTTCCCTTTGGAAACACCGGCGGCGACGGTGCCGACGCCGACCTCGGAAACGAGCTTGACGTTGACGCGTGCCGAGGGGTTGGCGCTCTTCAGGTCGTAGATGAGCTGGGCGAGGTCCTCAATCGAATAAATGTCATGATGCGGAGGCGGAGAAATCAGCGTGACATAGGGCGTGGAGTTGCGCGTTTTGGCGATCCACGGCTTCACCTTATGGCCCGGCAGCTGCCCGCCTTCGCCGGGCTTGGCGCCCTGCGCCATTTTGATTTGGATTTCATCGGCGTTGGTCAGGTAGTGACTGGTGACACCGAAACGGCCGGAGGCCACCTGTTTGATGGCCGAGCGGCGGAGATCGCCGTTGGGATCCGGCACAAAGCGCTCTTCGTCCTCTCCGCCTTCGCCGCTGTTGGATTTTCCGCCGATGCGGTTCATGGCGATGGCGAGGGTTTCGTGCGCTTCCTGAGAAATGGATCCGTAGGACATGGCGCCGGTTTTGAAGCGTTTAACGATTTCGGTCCACGGTTCAACCTCGCGGAGCGGCACCGGGTCCCGGGCGGGAACCAGCTCGAACAGGCCGCGCAGTGTGGCCAGCGTTTTGCTGTTGTCGTTAATAATCTCGGCATACTCCCTGTAGCAGTCGATATTGTCCGTGCGGGTGGCTTCCTGCAGCTTGGCGACCGCCAGCGGGCTGAGAATATGATCTTCTCCGTTGCGTCGCCACTTGTAGGCGCCGCCGATGTCGAGTTTCAGTGTGCCGGGCACTTTGCGTTTCGGGAACGCGTCTTTGTGGCGCGCGGCGATTTCGCGGGCGATGCCGTCGAGGCCGATGCCTTCGATGCGTGAGGCGGTTCCGGCGAAATACGTGTCGATGACCTCACGGTTGATGCCGACGGCTTCAAAGATCTGCGCGCCGCGGTAGGAGTGCAGGGTGGAGATGCCCATCTTGGACATCACCTTGAGCAGGCCTTTGTTGATCGCTTTGATGAAATTCCTGCACACCGTATCGAGGCGGCCTTCAAGCAGACCGTCGCGAATCATGTCGTCGAAGGTCTCGTAGACCATGTACGGGTTGACCGCGCCCGCACCGTAACCGAACAGCAGGCAGAAGTGATGCACTTCGCGCGGTTCGCCGGATTCGATAATCAGACCGGCCTGCGTGCGCTGGAGTTTGCGGATCAGGTGGTGGTGCACCGCGCCGGTCGCCAGCAGCGCCGGGATCGGGGCGTTTTCTTTATCCGCTCCGCGGTCGGAGAGAATCAAAAGCGTTTTGCCCTCCTCAATGGCGGCGGAGGCGTTTTCACAGAGGTCGGCCAGTGCGGCCTTGAGGCCGTCTCCGCCGTCGGCCGCTTTATAGAGCATGGGCAGGGTGACGGCGTTGAGGCCGTCGCGGTCGAGTTTTTTTATTTTGGCCAGCGCCGCGTTGGTGAGAACGGGCTGCTTGACCTTGAGCTGACGGCAGTGCAGCGGGGTTTCCTCGAAGAGGTCCTGCTCCGTACCGAGGTTGGTCAGCAGCGAGGTGACGCATTCCTCGCGGATGGCGTCGAGCGGCGGGTTGGTGACCTGCGCGAAGAGCTGCTTAAAGTAGTTGTAGAGCAGCTGCGGCTTTTCTGCCAGCACCGCGAGCGGTGTGTCGATGCCCATCGCGCCGGAGGGTTCCGCGCCGGTTTTGGCCATGGGCGCGAGAATGTGGTTCCGGTCTTCCATGGTGAAGCCGAACAGGCGCTGGCGCTCGTTGACGTGTTGTTTTTCAATGACCGGAACCTCCCCGGCCGGCAGGGTGTCGAGATCCACCAGATTGTCGTTGACCCACTCGCCGTACGGCTTTTGCGAGGCCAGCCCGTGTTTGATTTCATCGTCGGGGATGATGCGGCCCTTTTCCATATCGACCAGGAACATGCGGCCCGGTTCAAGACGGCCTTTGTATTCCACGTTTTCCGGATCAATGTCCACAATGCCGGTTTCCGACCCCATGATGACATAGCCGTCTTTGGTGACGGTATAGCGCGAGGGGCGCAGGCCGTTGCGGTCGAGGATGGCCCCGAGGCAGGTGCCGTCGGTGAACGGAATAGAGGCCGGGCCGTCCCACGGCTCCATGAGGTTGGAGTGATATTCGTAGTAGTCCTTTTTCTCCTGTGACATCGTTTTATGGTTCTGCCATGCCTCGGGAATGAGCATGCTCATCACGTGCGGCAGGCTGCGGCCGGTGTGGTAGAGCAGCTCGACCGCCTGGTCCAGCGAGGCGGAGTCGGACAGGCCCGGCTGGATGATCGGAAACAGGCGCTCAATGTTGTCGCCGAAGAGGTTCGACTGGAAGAGGCCCTGCCGGGCGTTCATCCAGTTGAAATTTCCGCGCAGGGTGTTGATCTCGCCGTTGTGACAGAGCACATGGAAGGGCTGGGCCAGTTTCCACGCCGGAAAGGTGTTGGTGCTGAAGCGCTGGTGCACCAGGGCGAGGGCGCTCTCGAAATCCGGGTCGAGCAGGTCGGGATAGTAGTGCTCCATCTGTTCGGGAAGCAGCAGCCCTTTATAAATGATAATGCGGCAGGTCAGGGTCGGAATGTAGAAGTCATCCCGGCTGGCCATGTCCGAATTGAAAATTTCGTTTTCGGCCGCTTTGCGGATGAGGTAGAGCGTGCGATCGAAACTGCGGACGTCGTCGGAGCCCCGGCCGCGGCCGATGAACACCTGCCGGATGTGCGGTTCGGATTCTTTGGCGATGCGGCCGATTTTCGAGTTGTCAGTCGGCAGATCGCGCCAGCCGAGCAGCGTTTGCCCCTCGGCTTTGATGGCTTTTTCCAAAATAGAGACACACTGTGTCCGGTCGGCTTCCTCCTGCGGCAGAAACACCAGGCCGGTTCCGTATTCCTGTTCAGCGGGCAGATCAATGCCGATCTCGGCACACTTTTTTTTGTAAAACGCGTGGGGAATTTGCAGCAGAATGCCCGCACCGTCGCCGGTCAGCGGGTCGGAACCCGCCGCGCCGCGGTGGGTCAGGCGAACCAGAATCTCGAGCGCCTTGTGAATGATGTCGTGAGATTTTTTTCCGTGCAGGTTGCAGATGAAGCCGACGCCGCAGGCGTCGTGTTCATTCTGCGGGTGATACATCCCCTGCGGGGCCGGAAAATGTTTTGGTTTCGCGAAGGTCGTTGTCATTCCAAAATCCCTGTCGTTGGTTAGAGATACAATCGTCTTTATCGTACGCTTTTTGCCCGGCCAGTCAATCGACAATAAACACAAAAAATACACTTGTGTTTGTAAATTTAAATTAGTTACATTTTTGTAAACAAAAAAGACGGATTCATTTCAACAGACGGAGAGTGTATATGCCGGTTTCATTCGGACTTTCAGGGCAGAGCGAAAAAGAACTGGAGATCCTCTACCAGATTTCGCAGGCGGCGGCGGTGCGTCCGCATACCGTTTCCGAACTGCTGATGGAGGTGCTCGATGTAATGGAGTCGGAACTGCGTGTTTCGCGCGGAACCTTTACGCTGCGCAAACCGGACACTGATATTTTCGTGATCGAGGCCTCCCGCGGACTGACGCCGGAAGAGGAGAAGCGCGGACAGTATAAACTGGGGGAGGGGGTCACCGGTGAAACCGCCCGCAGCGGCGAGTCGGCTCTCATTCCCGACATCACCAAAGATCCGCGTTTTCTCAACCGCACCCAATCGCGGCCCGATCAGCAGACCGCCTTCATCTGTGTCCCGATCATTCACCGCAAACAGGTGATCGGCACCATGAGCATCGATCTGACCATTACCACCGATCCGGATGAGTTGCGCCATTACCGGCGCTTCCTCGAACTCGTCGCCAATATTCTCGCCGAAGCCGTGGCCAGTATTCGTGAGGAGCTGGAGGAACGCGAAAGCCTGATTTCCGAAAATGAACGTCTGCGGCGCCAGCTCGGCGACCGTTACCGCATGCACAATATCGTCGGAAACTGCAGCTCCATGCGCTCGGTGTACGAACAGATTGTGCAGGTGGCCGACAGCACCGCCACGGTGCTGATTCGCGGAGAGAGCGGAACCGGCAAAGAGCTGGTGGCCCGCGCCATACACTACGGCAGTGAACGGCGCAACAACGCCTTTGTGAGCGTCAACTGCGCCGCACTCCCCGAAAATCTGATTGAAAGCGAACTCTTCGGGCACGAGAAAGGGGCGTTTACCGGCGCGACCCAGCAGCGGAAAGGCCGCTTCGAGTCCGCCAACGGCGGAACCCTGTTTCTTGATGAAATCGGCGATATCTCGCCCGCGGTGCAGGTGCGCCTGCTGCGCGTTCTTCAGGAAAAAACATTCGAGCGCGTCGGCAGTAACGAGAGCATTCCCGTCAATGTGCGCGTGCTGGCGGCCACCAGCCGGAATCTCGAAAAAGGGATCAGCGAGGACACCTTCCGCGAAGACCTCTACTACCGCCTGAATGTGTTCCCCATCATCCTGCCGCCGCTGCGTGAGCGCCGCAGCGACATCATGCTGCTGGCCGATCACTTCCTGCAGAAATACGGCGAACTCTACGGCAAAAGCATCAAACGCATCTCCACCTCGGCCATCAACATGATGATGGCCTATCACTGGCCCGGCAATGTCCGCGAACTCGAAAACTGTATCGAGCGCGCCGTGCTCACCGCCTCCGACGACGTCATTCACGGCTACAATCTGCCGCCGTCTCTCCAGACCGGCGATGAAACCCACACCGCCATGCTGCCGCGGGAGGGCGCCGACCTGAAAACCATGGTGGAAAGCTACGAGAAGGAAATCATCATCGATGCGCTCAAGAAGCATCGCGGCAACGCGGCGGCCAGCGCCCGCTACCTCAATACCACCCAGCGCATCGTCAACTACCGCATCCGGAAACTCGGCGTTCAGCCCGCCGATTATAAGTAATCCCGCGATGGATTCCGGCTAGATGCCCAGGCCGCTGAGCGCGTTCATGGCATTGTTCAGCAGGGCGGTGAGCTGCGGGTGCTGCGCTTCAAAGGATTGGGTGTTGTTGCGGATTTCCTCCACCAGCGGCAGATGCTCGCCCGCCTCCAGCGCCCGGGCGGTTTTCTCCTGCAGGCGCTGCAGCTGTTCACTGCCCGGTCCGATACGTTTCAGTTCATCGTGAAGTTCTTCGAGTGTTTTTTTGATCTGATGGTCCATGATATCCTCCGCAGCTACTCTGCCGTTTTTCCGATCATTGGAAAACGGTAAATTCTGTTGCGTTTTGTGTGCACATTGCAAATAGTGTCCGTTCTCTTTCCGCGGGGAGTAGCGCAGTCTGGTAGCGCGGTTGCTTTGGGAGCAATAGGTCGCAGGTTCGAATCCTGTCTCCCCGACCATGCCTCGCTCTTTTGTGAAGCAAATAGTGGGAAGCATGGTCGAGGCTCCTTACCGATATCCGAACCTGGTTCGAGGGTCACCATCCGCGATCCTGACCGGCTGTGCAGGATATCTCTCCCGGCTTCCAAGGGTTGGAAGCCGGGCCGGTAAGTTCTTCCAATCATTGGAAACCTGAGTGGCGTAGTCGTCCAAGCACTGGAAGAACCCACCCCTCGGCGTTGCGCGCCTCGGGTACTATGCAGGCAGGCCGCCAGCGAAGCTGTCATCCTGCCTGCTACTCATACCGAGCCCTCCAGCGACCAGACCAGCTCTGCTTGAGCCACCGCCAAGTCGTTCTTCCTGGATTCCCAGTCGGGCATGGCCTCGCCAAGCATCTGCCAGAAGGCCGGAGAATGGCTATGCTCCTTGAGGTGGATCATTTCGTGCGCAATCACGTAGTCGATCAGTCTCACCGGTAGTTGGAGGAGCTTCCAGTTGAACCGCATGACGCCGGACCTGGAGCATGACGCCCACCGATATCCGATATCCTCAACAGATATTCCCGATGGGGCCGCGCCTGCTTTCCGTTCCCATTGCTTGACTCGACGCTTCAGCCATTCCTGGCCTGCGCTCTGGTACCACTCTCGGAAAAGGGTTGGTGCCGACTTCCGGTCCTGCCGCCTGAGCGTGAACCAGTGCCCGTCAAAAGCCAAAGGCTCTTGAACCGTATCGCTGACCCGAAGCCGGTAGTTCCGTCCCAGATATGCAATCGTTTCGCCACTGACGGGTTCAAGGTGCCTTTCGCGCCTGAGATCCGCGTCTTTCAGCAGGAGCTTCTGATTGACCCACAGCATCTTCTTCTCGATCCAGGTGCGCAGCTCGCCCGCATCAGTCGGCTCCGGAGCGTGCACAATGAGAGCCCCGAACCGGTCTACGGTGAGGCCCAACGTCTTCCGCCGCTGGCTCCTTCGTACCTCGAATTCGAGATCCTGTACTGTAAGGGTTTCGTTCATTCTGCTGTCAGGTACTCGTGGTTCTCTTTCGCAAGCGCGACCAGTTGTTGCGCCAGTTCCCGCTCTTGCCCTGCGGGACACAGCCCCGCAGAGTCGAGATCGCGAACCAGCCTCTTTGTCAGAAGATCTCGACGGTCGCTGTTTTTCCAGAACCCAACCTTGGCAACCTCCTGTCGGATACGTTCCACCATATCAAGCGTTGCTTTGATCGCCTCCGTGCGCCGGGATGCGTCAGCCTCCCCGATTGCGCATGCCTCAAGAATGACACGCACGAACGGAACCTGGGCCTTCGGGTCAAGACCGGGGAAATCGTCTCTGTCACCGGCCCTCAACTCGTCAATGAACTTGCGCAGTTCCCGCTCCAGCGCATCCCAGTCGTCCTTGAATCGCTTCAGAATCTCTTCCAGCTTCTCGCTCATCTTACGAGCAAAGATAGGATTCTGGTTTCCGAAACCAATGATGTGATACCGCGCGGCGTGCTGCATTTGTGCCGCCCGCGCCCGGCTGCTGGTCTGGGCCTGCAGAACTTTTTCAAACTCTGCGTCTGTTATGGTCGTCGGCGGGATCTTAGGATCCACGCCTCTGGCCGAGATATGCGTGTCGATCAGGGCCTTCACCTTCTCCGCCACACCCAGCAGGTTCAACGCCGGGTCGCGATAGAGATTCGCGGCAACCTTGTTGATGAATCCCAACAGCTTGGCGTCCCTGAACACGTCGGCCGGCACCTCGGGACGGTGCTCCAGAATGTTCAGCGTTTCATAGAACAGGCGAAGCTTGTTGATGAACTCCGCGCGGATCTTCAGATCTTCCAGAAGCGCCACGCATGTTTCGACCTCGCCCATCAAATCCTTCACCCCACGATCCGTAAACACGGCGACGGCCCTGTTGCGACGGTCGAGCAGTTTGGGCAGCTCTACGCTGATGTTGATCAGCGTGCCCTCCGTATCTTCTCCATCGTAGTCTTTCAGGGCCTCGTTGAGATGGCGCGCAACCCCGATATAGTCGACCACATAGCCACAGCGCTTGCGCCCACACGTCCGGTTCACACGGGCAATCGCCTGCAATAGATCGTGCGCGACCACCTTCCGGTCCAGATACATGACCTGCTCAATGGGCGCGTCGAAGCCCGTGAGGAGCATGTTGTTCACGACGAGGATTGCCAGGGGATCAGTTTTCTCCGTCTTCTCGGTGGCCAGTTTCCGTTTGAAACGGCTCGTGTACTCCTTCTGTTTGTCTTTGTCCGCCCAGTCCCACCACGACTCGGGGTCGTTATGATTGCCGGAGATGACCACGGCGACATCCAGAGCCTTCAAGAGTGGCAGAAGCGGGTAGGCGTGAACGAGAAAGCGGGTGTTCTTGTCGAGTTTCTCCATCTCTTCATCGGGTAGCCCCAGAGTCTCCGCCGGAACGGCTTCAATCTCCGCAACAAGCTCCGCCCGCGCCGCAAGCAGCTTCCCTCGGCAGGTGACTGCTGCCCGCCTGCTGGTCGCCACGACCTGGGCCTTGTGTCCCTCCGGCAGAACAACGCCGACGTAATGCCGAATCATGTCTTTGGCCTTGTGCTCAATCAGCAACGGCGCTTCAAGAACATCACCTTCCGTTCCATACTTGGCCTTGATAGCAGCCAGTTCCTCCTCCGAGTAATCGCGGAACATATCCTCGAAAAGCTGGTCGAGACTCGGTGCATCCTTCACGAGACCATCAGCCGTTCGGCCTTCATAGAGAATCGGCACGGTTGCCCCGTCCAGTTCCGCGTCCTGAAGCAGATACTTGTCAATGAAATCGCCGAAGATCTCGCGTGTCTCTGTCTTCTCTTTGCTCAGGATCGGCGTGCCGGTAAAGCCGATGATAGCGGCATGCGGCAACGCCTTCCGGAGATTGCGATGGAGCGATCTTGTGTGCGACCTGTGCGCTTCGTCCACCAGAACGAGGATCTTCTCTGACCGATTCAGTTCGGGGAACTCCTCGAAACGAATGTTCTCTTCGAGCGTAATTTCTTTCTCCACGACCGGCTGATCCTTGCCCGGCTTCTTCTCCTTGCGGACAATGGTCATGGCAACCTTGTCACCGGTGGCCGCCTGCCGATCCACGGCCTGGTACTTCTGAAGCATCGCAAAGACGATGTCAGGCGTAGTCTCCGAGAGAATGCGCTGGGTGAGTGCGGTGGAGGATGCCCGGGCCTTCTTATCCTCATCCGTCGGCCTGACGGCCTCGCCGGATAGCTTCGCGGTGTCCCGCAACTGCCCTTCGAGGTCTGTCCGATCCGTAACCACCACGACCTTGAAACTCCTCAGCCGATCGGTCATGCGCATCTTGCGCACAAGAAAGACCATGCTCAGGCTCTTGCCCGATCCCTGCGTATGCCAGATGATGCCGCCCCGTTCGTCTCGCTCCGCCCCCTGGTCAAGCGTCTTGCCGGTTTCCAGCTTCCTGATAGCTTTGTGTATGGCCCGGAACTGCTGGTATCGGGCCACGATCTTGCGGGTCTTGCCATCCACCTGCTGAAACGCGCTGAAATTGTGAACCAGATCCAGAAGATGCTCCGGCCGGAGCATCCCGGCCACCAGGATCTGCTGGCTCTGCAGATCAGCGCCTTTGTCAGTCCGTAGGGCCTCGGGTCGCTGCTGCGCATCCCGGAAGAAGACCGGTGTTCCGACTCGTTCCGTCTGCTCGGGGCCGACCTCGCGTAATTCCGCGGCCGCCTCCGGCAATTCACCCGTAGCCTTAAGCACACCCAGCTCCTCGGCAACCGTTGTCATGGGCACGGGACTCGTGTCCGACCATTCGAGGTATGCTTCCGGCGGCGCGCCCACCGTCGAGACACGGGCCTCGAAGTAGTCACTGGCGATCAACAGTTGATTCGTATGGAAAAGCCGCTCCACCCCCTCGTTGTCCGTGTAGACCGTGGGAAACAGCTCGCGTCTCTGGTTGGAGTATCTCAGAAGCTGATTGATGGCCTCATGCATGGGATTCCGGATGCCCGGGCTCTTGAACTCCGCCACAACAAGCGGGATGCCGTTCACAAACAGCACCGCATCCGGGATGATGTGACCGCGTCCGCTGGTCAGCGCCACCTTAAACTGGTTGATCACGAGGAAATCGTTGTTCTCGACGTTTTCGAAGTCGATGTAGCGAATCGGCTGCTGACGGCCCTGATCCCAGTCAGGAAGGCCTTCCGCCACAGTCCCCTTGAGCAGAAGCTCTGTGGAAGACTGGTTGATCTCCATCAGGCGGTGGCCGCCTGCCTGTTCCAGATCGCGAATCGCCTTGGCAGTCCGGGTGTCATCCAGCCAGGGCTCTCCGTTGCGCAGGTTGATGCGCTGAAGAGCCGCGGCAAGCCGCTCCTTCAGCAACACATCCCGGAAGTTCGCCCGCTCGGTCAGCTCAGGTACGTCAACATCGCCCTCAATCCAGGTCCAGCCCATATTCTGGAGCTGTTCGCAGAAGGGCCTCTCGACGAAATCGTATTCCCATTGAATCTTCATGCTAAGATATCCCCCTCCGCACGTATCTCACAGGCTTGGAGAGCTTCTTGATCTTCTTGTCGGCCACAGCCTGTTTGAGCCATTTCTGAAGCTGGCCCTTCGCGACATCCAGTTGCTTCGCCAGATCGTCTACGGTAACCGGATTGTCTAGCGCAGCAATGATCACGGGTAACACCGCGTCATAGATTGTGGCAGGTGCGGCTTGTTCGGCGACCTCCGGCGTCTTCTGCTCTTCCGTTGCTGGCGACACGGGAGTCTCCCGAACTTGGGCGACAGCCTGCCCGCCGTTGGTCGCGTACTCGAACAGATCCTCGGCTGGCTGCGCGGGCTGAGCCCTCAGCGCGTCCTGAAGCGTCGTGGCCGGATCAGCATCATGGGAATGCTCAGGGAATGGCATAGCGCCCAGGTCCAGGAGTTTGAGGTTCTCCTTCGGCACGGAGCCCGTCGTGCGGACAAACACCGGGCGTGCGGACTTACGCTTGAGTTCTTCGGTCGCACCGGCCCACGTACCGCCCTTGTTCTTTGGCGACGTCCACTTGCAGCTGACAACGAGACCGTAGTCCGCCATCGCATAGATCAGCTTGTTGCGGGCCATAGCTGTCCCGACCGTAAAGCGCGCCTCGGGGTGATACGGTGAAATAAAGAGGAGGCGGTCGTCGGCCATTGCCTTGCGCGCGTCACGGGAGACACTGTTCTTGAGCAGATTCTCGGCCAGTATGCCCACAACGCAGCCACCGGCGTCGAGGGCCCCCTTCATGGCGATCTGATCGACGCCGCGCGCGCCGCCGGATACAACCGGCATCCCGCCGCGGGCACACCATTCAGCGGCATCGCGGGTGAAGTCTTCGGCTTCGATGTCGATGTTGCGCGAGCCAACGATGGCCAGCCCGCCGCCCTGCAGGAGTGACCGGTCGCCTACACCGAATAGGATCGGCGGGGCCTTGTCCTTGAGATGTGACTTGTAGCGTGCCGGGTAGTCCGGATCGCTGCGGCAAATCACCCAGATATTGCTGCGGTTCCAGGTCTCGACAGCAAAACCAAGCTGAACACCCCGCTTGAGAAGCGAAGTGAGGCGCTGCTCCGGCAGTCCTGACCCGGTAGCCGCAGGGGCAACGTTGTTCGGCTCAAGCAAATCGGACGGCCGCATGCCTTCGCTCAGGAGCCAGCGGACAAGCCGGGTGTATTCAGACTGCTGAAGCGGGTCCGAGTCAGAATCCTTCCCCAATCGCCCGCAGAGAAGGACAATCGCCTTTGCATCATCACTCATCATATTCATGTATCACCTCAATCCATACGTGGGGAATTCAATGCCAGGGCCAGCGGAAAGACTGCTTCGCACCCACCGCGCCGAAGCAGAGCCGCCGCCACAGTGAAAGTCCATCCCGAGTCGGTCATATCATCCAGAAGGAAACATGGTCCACACTCCTTGAATTCGGAATGCAGCTCAAAGACCCCGTCCAGGTTGCGCGCCTGCTGGAAGCTATTCTGCATCTTTTTCTGCTCTTCGTTGGCCCGCGCCTTCCGCAGCGCATCCGGGCAACAGGGGATGCCCAGTGCTTCGCCGAGCCGACGAGCGAAGTCCGGGACGAGGTCGGGCCGATTCAACGAAGGGATACAGGCAATCCAGATCGGCTTGGGCTCGGGTTCCCAAATCCCGATCATCTCAACGCATGCCGCCACCAGTTCGTCGTCAAAGCGATTCAGGTCGTACTTGCCTGCGGCCACCATCTGCCCCCATCCGGCGTCACGCCAGAGGCACAGTGCCCGCCCTTCTTCAGCGCCGAGATCATCACCAATGCGGCCGGTGAACTCGTAGGTCGGCAGTGCACCACCGCTGGGCCATTGCTTACGAGGGGTCAGCGGCTGGTAGCTCCGCCTCAGAAAGATGGCGGCACGGTTCGCCAAATCGTGGTCGTATTCCGGCAAGAGTAGCGGCCCACCGTTGCAACCCGCACACTTGCCGCACGGCTTGGCAGTTGGGTCATCAAGAGCACGCCCAAGGAACTCCATCA
>CAZITJ010000036.1:0-17005 GCA_964542135.1 uncultured Verrucomicrobiota bacterium | reverse complement strand
GGTGGTAAAATCCCTTTGCCCATGAAAATATGCGAAGAGCCGGAAAATTTATGGGTGCAAACTTCCGCCTACGCCAGGGCTTGGGCGGACAGGCCGCCTGCCTCGCCGGGGTATTTCATGTTCCACCGGGCGCGGAGGGTATCCAGGGTGCGCATAATCTCGAGCGTCTCGTCGAGCGGCACCAGCGGGCTTTCGGTGAGCCCTTCGCGCAGGCAGCGGTGCACTTCGCGGATTTCATGCTCGAAGCCGGGGGCTTCGCAGCGGATGGTTTCCGGAGCGTGCCCGGTGCGGGTGACCATCAGGCGGTCGGCGCCCATGAAGTGCGGCATGCGGATGATGCCCTGTGTGCCCGTCAGAACCGCGTCGCGCGGTTTGTTTTCACGAAAGCAGGCTTCCATTTCAGCGCGCGCGCCGTTTTCATAATCGAAAATGTACTGCGACGCTTTGTCCACGCCGGTCCAGGTTCGTTTTGCCGACCCCATGATTCGCGCCGGCGGCTGATTGAAAACCAGCCGGGCCAGCGTGATCAGATAGACCCCGAGATCGAGCAGGGCCCCGCCGGCCAGTTTCGGGTTCAGCATTCGGTTCCAGGGCATCATTTTCGGACTGAACAGCGACATACGGGTACAGAATAACGCGCGAAATTTCTTAACTTCACCGATGGCGCCGTCGGCCAGCAGCTCGCGCAGCCTGAGGGTGGACGGATTGCAGCGCGTCCACATGGCTTCCATGCAAAAGAGCTTTTTTGCACGCGCCAGCGCAATCACCTCTTCGGCTTCAACCGCATTGCGCGTGAATGCTTTTTCGATCAGCACCGGCACCCCGTGATTCAGACAGAGCGATGCGGCGGCGGCGTGCTCGGCGTGCGTATTGGCAATGTAGACGGCATCGAGCTTCTCGCGCTCCAGCATCTCGGCATAGCGGCCATACACATTCGGAATACCGAGCTTTTTCTGCAGGCGGCGGGCGCGGTGAATCGATTTGGACGCCGCCGCAGCAACATGCCCCTCCCCCGTGTTTTCCAGGGATTGGAAAAATTTCGGAGCGATCAACCCGCAGCCGATCACTCCCCATTGAACCTGTTTCCGTTCTGTCATGGCCAAGCACCTTGTAACATCCGGCGAAATGAATCAAGACCAGGCGGTCTCAACCGGCAGCCCTGCCGCCCGGATTATAAATTCCCGCCGTGAGCCGCAATCAGATCGCGATACCAACGAGCGGAATCCTTCAGCGTGCGCTTCTGCGTTTCATAGTCAATGTGAATCAAACCGAAGCGCTGGCTGTATCCCTCGGCCCATTCAAAGTTATCCATCAATGACCACTGCATATAGCCGAGCAGCGGAATCCCCTCGTCCGCCGCGCGTCGCAATGCGAGCAGATACCGATGCAGAAAATCGATGCGTGCGCCATCGTGCACGCATCCGTCGAGTCCCACCCAGTCATTACAGGACATGCCGTTTTCGGTAATCAGAATCGGCTTGCCGTAGCGTTCATGCATGAAGCGCACACCCCAGTAAAAAGCGTCCGGTGTGACCGGCCAGCCAAACGCCGTGCGGCCCACCGCTTTTTCAGGATGACGAACGGTGCGTCCGTTGTCTCCTGCTGAAACGGTTTCGCCTGAATAGAAATTCAGTCCCAGAAAGTCCAGCGGCTGGGAAATCAACCTGAGATCGTCATCCGAATAATCAGGATGGTCATCCCCATAATAGGATTGCGCCCATGCGGCCGGCCGGCCGAGATAAATCGGATCCAGCTGCAGGGCATTGGAGCCGGTTGCATAGTTATTGTGCGGAACAATCTCATCAAACATCCGGCGGCGGGCGGCCTCGACATCCTCCGGTGTATTCGAGGCCGGTCCCGCATAGCCACCCACATGTGCCAGCCCGATCTGCGCGCCTGCCGGAAGAACCCGGCGGAGAGCCTGCACCGCCCGGCCGTGTGAAAGCTGGATGTTCTTCAGCATCCTCAGCGCCGTTGCGGGGCCGACCTGCTCCCCCGGCGCATGCCGTCCCTCGACGTGCCCGACACACAAAAAACACAGGATTTCATTGAATGTCATCCAGCAGGGAACCCGGTCGCCGAGGCACCGGCCCATCCGTTCCGCATAGTCGGCGAACCACATCTGCATATCGGGGTTCTTCCATCCGCCGCGATCATACAGCGCCTGCGGCAGATCCCAGTGATACAGCGTGGCACAGGGCTGAATGCCGGCCGCAAGCAGTTCATCAACCAGCCGGTCATAAAAATCGAGGCCCTTTTCATTCACCGCGCCGACGCCCGCGGGTAAAACCCGGGACCAGGAAACAGAGAAACGGTATGCGTTCAGGCCGATTTCCTTCATCAGCATCACATCCTCTTTAAAGCGGTGATAGTGGTCGCAGGCCGCATCGCCGGTATGACCGTTTTTCACCCGGCCCGGCGAATGAGAAAAGGTGTCCCAGATCGATGGACCTCGTCCGTCTTCACAGGCCGCCCCCTCGATCTGATACGACGCGGTCGCCGCACCCCAGAGAAAATCTTTTGCAAACCCCATCGCGTCTGTCTCCTTTACCTGAAAAGTTACGGTGACGAGTCCCCTTGAACCGTGACAACAATTTTCCGGGAGCGGGGTTTTATGTCGCACTCAAGATGAAAAAGCTGCTGCCAGGTTCCGCACAGAAGCCGGCCGTTTTCCACCGGAACGGTTTCGGACGGGCCCGCCAGCGTTGCCTGCAGGTGGGAATGGCCGTTGCCGTCGTGCCACGCCTGCTCGTGGCCGTATTCACGGCCGGGCGGGATCAGACGGTCCAGCATATCGGGCACATCGCGTTCCAGCCCCGGTTCAAATTCGACGGTACCGATCACCGCGGTGCTGCCGATGTTGAAAATATGCACGGTTCCGGTTTGTATTTCCGACCGGGTCACCACCTGCGCCACCGCCTCTGTGATGTTGTGCATATCCCGATGGCCCGCCGTCTCAATGGTCAATGTCTCTCGATACATCATACGCGGACGGTAACAGAAGACTGCACAAACACAAGAAATGAAGCGGATCGCATTCCGGAAACAGCATGCGGTTACAGCACAGAAGCCGCAGTCCGATGCAATGCGCAGTTCAGGAATCGCGGCTCAGCATTTCACAGGCGGTTGAAAGCACGTCGGCAACGCCGACCGCACGAATGCTTTCCATGTCGGATTTGGAATAGCCCGCGACCTGACTGCGGCGCAGCACGCGGTGCCGCAGTCCGTACGGCCCGACGCGCACCGGATCGGTGGGCCCGAAAACGGCGAGCGTCGGCGTTCCGATTGCGGCGGCCATGTGCATGGGACCGGAATCAACCGTGACAGCCAGATCCATTCTCTGCAGCAGACTGCCGAGCTCGACCAGTGAGGTTTTTCCGCACAGATTAACGCAGGCGCCGGCCGGCAGGCTGTTTTCCAGTTCTGCACAAACGGCGGCATCCTGCGGTACGCCGGAGATGTAAAGAACAGCGTCAAACGTGTCGTAAAGTGTTCGGCCCACCTCCGCAAAGCGTTCAATCGGCCAGTTTTTGGCAGCATGACGGGAACAGGGTGAAAACAATATGCGGGGACCCGGCGAATCCTGAACCAAGCGGCTCGGCGGAAAAGAAACAGGAAAGTCCACCGGTTCAGCGGGCAGGCCGAGAAAGCGCAGCACATCGAGATTTTCGTCAACCGCGTGACGGTTTTTATTCCGGGCCGCGACAACCTGATCATACAGCAGATGCGACCCTTCGCGGTGAAAGGAGGGCCCCAGCCGCCGGTCTGCGCAGGCAGCGCGGGTGATCAATGCACTTTTAAGCAATCCCTGCAGATCAACAACCTGATCATAGTTCTCCGCACGCAGATCCGACCCAAACGCCGCCAGATTTTTAAAAAGGGAATCACGCGGGAACGGGATGACCCGCTCAACATCCCGGAAACAGGACACGAGCGGTGCATAGCAGCGGTTCACCACCCAATCAATGCGGGCATTCAAACCGGTCCGCAGCAGATGAACCGTCGGCAAGGCGTGAAATAAATCCCCCAGCGAACTGGTTTTAACCACAAGAACACGCATGACCGTCCCCTACACAACGCCACAGAGCTTGAGCATAACAGCCTTCTGGGCGTGCAGGCGGTTTTCGGCTTCGTCAAAGACGACAGACTGCGGCCCGTCGATGACGCCGGCGGTCTGCTCATAGCCGCGCAGAGCCGGAAGGCAGTTCATAAAGATGGCGTCTGCGTCGGCCTGCGCGATCAGCCGTTCATTCACCTGATACGGCGTAAACAGCTTCACACGGGCTTCCTCCTCCTCTTTCGGAATATGATAGCTCATCCAGGAATCGGTGTAGACCACATCGGCGTCCCGCACTGCTTCGGCCGGATCATCGGTCACGACCAGTTCGCAGCCGGATGCCGCGGCAAACTTTGTGCAGTCATCCGTGACGTCCACCGCGGGCTTCTGCGTTTCGGGCGACCCGATGCGGATGTGCATGCCCAGCTTCGTGCAGCCGTACATAAGCGAATGCGTGACGTTGTTGAACCCGTCTCCCAGAAAGGCCAGTGTGAGTCCTTTGAGCCGTCCTTTTTTTTCCTGAATGGTCTGCAGATCGGCAAGAATCTGGCAGGGGTGTGTATGATCCGTCAGTGCATTGATGACGGGGATGGCGGCATGAGCAGCCATCTCCTGAATATTCCGATGCTTAAACAGCCGGGCCATCACGAGATCGCACATCCGACTGATCACCTTGATGGAGTCCGCAATGGTCTCTTTGCCGCCGCCCATCGGGGAGGTGCTCATGTCGTAGTAAATCGCGTGGCCGCCCAGTTGACTCATCCCGGTCTCAAAAGAGATCCTGGTGCGCAGACTCGGCTTTTCAAAAATCATCAGCAGCGTCTGGCGGTTGAGTGCCTGCGCATACTGCAGCGGGTCGGCTTTGACCGCTGCGGCCAGCCGCAGCACATCGGTGATCTCCTCCGCACTCCAGTCTTTCAGTGAAATTAAATGTTTCATTTGCTGTGCTCCCTGCAGTAATCAAGAACCGCCCGGCCGCATCCGAATACGCTCAGAACGAGCGCCGCCCGAATCCACATGCCGTTGCGCACCTGCCTCCAGTAGACGGCGCGCGGATCGCTGTCGACCGCCGGATCAATTTCGTCACGGCGCGGAAGCGGGTGCATCACAACGCCTGTCGGTTTCAGCCGATCCAGATGGGCTTTGGTAAAGTGATAGGCGCCTGTATCAATGGTGCTGCTCTCGTTGTCCACATCCCATTCATCCTGAATGCGCGTCATATAAATTGCATCCACCTGTGGAATGATGTGTCCAAAATCGTCTGTGACTTCATACTCCATTCCGGCGGCGGAAAGCTGGTTTAGAATATCGTCTTTAACCTGCAGCTCCGGCGGGGCTGCAAAAACCGCTTTTACGCCTTCGTACTGTGTCAGCAGCCAGGCCAGCGACCGCACCGTCCGCCCGCGCCTCAGATCGCCCACAAAGGCCACTTTCTTTCCATCGATGCCGCCGATGTTTTCAAAACTCCGCTCGAGCGTATAGATATCCAGCAGCGCCTGGGTCGGATGCTGGTCTTTACCCGATCCGGCATTGATCACCGGTACCGGCCGCGACGTATTCGAAAGCATCCAGGCAATGCGTTCGGCGAACCCGCCTTGCGGATGACGCATGATAATCAGATCCGTGTAGGAACTGAACGTGCGCACCGTATCTTCGGGCGACTCTCCTTTGACTTCGCTGGAGGTCTTGGTGTCGCGCACGTCCATGCAATCCAGCCCCACCACCTGGCAGGCCGAAGCGAACGAAAGATAGGTTCGTGTGGAGGGCTGCGCAAAATAAAGCATGGCCCGTTTTTCAAACAGACGGCTCTGCAGAAAGCGGCTGCCTTCCCGCGTTTTGGCAATACGGCGCACGCAGGTTGCCAGCGCGCAGAGATCTTCAAGCATAGGACGGGTAAACTGCTGAGCCACCAGCGCATGGTAGCAGCTCCCGTCTTCCTTGAGAAAATAAGGAGCTTTATCCGCTGCATCCAGCCTGTTGAATGCATCCCATGAAATCTGATTTAAACCTGCCTTGCTCATCCGCCCTCCGCCTGTTCCGATCATCGACAGGCGTTATGCCATTTTTTCAGGCGTTTGAAAACAGAAGAGATTGGAATGATGAAACATGAAATCCGGCACCCCGCGAAACCGGCCGTTCATCCCGCGATGCGGAGTTATTTCTGAAGCTGCTGCATTTCCCTGAACAGCCCGTCGCGGGCCATCAGCTCCTCGTAAGAACCCGCCTCCTCCAGCCGGCCGTCTTTCATGACGACAATGCGGTCGGCCTGCCGGATCGTGGACAGGCGGTGGGCGACAATAAACGTTGTGCGGTTCCGAATGGCCCGGTCAATGGCCTCCTGCACCAGCTTTTCGGAAACGACGTCGAGCGCCGAGGTGGCTTCGTCCAGAATCAGAATACGCGGGTCGCGGATGAGCGCGCGGGCGATGGCGATGCGCTGACGCTGCCCGCCGGAAAGCAGTGCGCCATCCTCGCCGATACGGGTCTGAAGCCCTTTGGACAGATCGTTGACGACATCGGTCAGATTGGCCAGTTCCAGAACCTGCTGAATCCGGTCGTCGCTGATCCCCTTCTGACCATAGGTTATATTGTCGCGCAGACTTCCTGAAAAAAGCATGGTTTCCTGCGGAACCACCGATACAAACCGGCGGTAGGTGCGCATATCGATATCCTCCATATCCACACCATCAAGCAGAATGCGGCCGGTATCCGGCCGATGAAAGCCGATCAGCAACTGAATCAGCGTCGATTTGCCCGCTCCGCTCGGGCCGATAAACGCAATGCATTCGCCGGGCTTTACATCCAGTGAAAAATCCCGCACCGCGGCATCACGGGCATTTTCATAGGTAAAGCCCACCTTTTCAAAAGCAACAGCACCTTCCACACGGCGGATCGGCCTGCGCCCTTCATTAAGCTCAATATCCGGACATTCCAGCACCTCTCCGATGGAACGGATGGATTCAAATCCCCGCGCAATTTCCGGAACCATGTTGAGCAGTCCGGTCACCGCCATAACAATCATACTGAACAGGCCCTGAAACAGCATGATTTCGCCGACGCTGATCCATCCGTTCCAGCAGGCCCAGCTCAGAAACGCCAGCCCGGTAACCATAGACAGCTGGAAGGTCACAAACGCAGAGGATGCAAACATCGCATTCATCCGGTCCAGCTTTCCGCCCCGGTGACGAACCGCTTTGAATTTTTTATAGCTGCCTTCGGCGGCCGCATCTTCGACACCGTGCGCCCGCGCCACAGGAATCATATTAATCATTTCCGACACTTCTGAATTCATCTGCTCCACCTGCGCCCGGAACGCCCGGTTGCGCATACGCATCTGACGGTGAAACAGACTGCGCAGCCCGGCCGAAAGCGGCGCAAGAACCAGATAAAAAAACAGAAGCCTCGGCTCCCGAATCGCAGTGACCGTAACCGCCACCACAAACGACATCACCGCGGTCAGCCCCACCTGCCCCAGAAAATTGCAGGTGTTCTGAATCTGTTCGGCATCGCGCAGCACCTTGGCCTGGAGGCGTCCGGATTCGGTGCGATCATGAAACGCAATGGAAAGCTGCTGCATGCGATGGGTCACTGCGCTGCGCAGACATTTTTCCATGTCCCGGATCGCGTTGCTCAGCATGACGGCGAACAGATAATGAGTTGGTATGTTCTGTGCAATCAGCAGAGCCACACCGACGAAATAAAGCGGCAGTCGATCCATCGGGTATTGATCCGGATAGGCCAGCGTATCGATAATCCGTGAAATCAGAAACGGCACCACCCACACCGGACTGTGCTTAATACAAAACACCGCCGTCAGCCGGATATAAAACCACGGCCCTTTGTTCAGCAGGTTGTACAGTGTGCGAACCGGCTGACTGCCGGCATAATCATATTCAAGCGGACTGAATGTTTTTTTGTGCATAAACGGCCTTGGTTCTGAAAATCCAGCCGGCAATTGTACGCCGTGATTTTCAGATGTCGCCGATTTTTTTCAACAAAGCCCAGCTCATCGTCTCGCCGCCGATGGTCAGAAGATCCAGTTGTTCGGTTTGCAGGCCGACCCGGCTGAACAGATCGCGATATGCGCCCGGCGTCACATGGTGATACGGCAGCTCCACACCGGCGAACTCCCTGGTTCCGGAAAACTCCGGCACGCCGGTGTATTCCGCACAGGCCAGTGTACAGTAAACCGTTCCGTCCGGCTTCAGTATCCGGGCAAACGCGGAAAACGCCCGCTCCTGCTGTTCCATGGGAAGATGAAACATCGAGTAAAATGAGACAATCAAATCAAAAGAGGCTTCAGGGAAATCCAGCATGGCGCTGTCCGCCTCCATGAGAACGGCCTCCGGCACCCGCTGTGCGGCCAGCTCCAGCATAGCCGGGCAGATATCCGTGCCGGTCACCCGGCATCCCCGGTCGGCAAAAAAACGCAGCACCGGATAGCCCGACCCGCAGCCGGCATCCAGCACCGAAGCGCCTTCCGGAATGTGCGCCGCCAGCATTTCAAGCTGACCACGGTTGTTAAATTCATCGCGATGGGTGTCATACCCTTCGGCAAATCCGTCATAAATTTCAGCCAGGTCGTCCAGCTTCTTATTCACATTTTTTCTCCCGACCGCAAACAATGTTCAGAAGCGCTTTTCCCAGGGGGTCCGGCATGTCATTAAGACCATACTGTCCTCCGTCATCGCGAACCACTTCGCGTGCAACCAGTTTCGTTAGATGCCGGGAAAGCGCCGAGGATGTCATTCCGCTGTGTTTGATTAACTCGTTGAACGAAAGCCCCCCTTCCAGCAATAACCGGACTATTTCGATTCTGCGCTCATGAGTGAATGCTGTCACCTGTCGAATAATTGACGCAAATTTAACTTTTTGTTTACAGCATCGCTCAAGAGCCCTCAGCAATTCAACGGAACAAAAATCCTTCGGATCCGCTTCAGCACGATATATCACATTCATTCCCGTTCGCCGAAACTGAACCAGGCCGGCTGTAAACAAGATCTTCATCTGGGAGCTTGCATAAGATGGAGTTCTTCGGGCTCCCGCTGCCAAATCAACGACGGACATCTCCCCCTCTTCAAACAAAAGCCACAGAAAGCGAAGCCGCCCTTCCACAGAAACCGCCCGAAAGATCCGCCAAACACCGTTTGCTGACTCTATTCCCATACATGCGCATGTATGGGAATAACACGCTTTTTTCCAGCTAATAATGAAATTATTTATTCTCACTAAACGCATTGCAAAGAACCCGTGCGGTTTGCGGGCCAATGCCGGGAACCGTCTGCAGTTCCTCAACGGTCGCTTTGCGCAGGCGGGCGAATGACCCAAAATGGTTCAGCAACTGCTCTTTTGTCTTTCTTCCAAAACCCGGGATCTCATCAAGTGCCGACTCGCGGATCCGTCTGGACCGCAGGCGGCGATGATAAGAAATGGCAAAGCGGTGCGCTTCGTCGCGCAGGTTGGTAATCACCCGCAGGGCTTTGGAATCGCGCGGCAGAAGAATCGACGGCTGCCCCTGGCGCACAATCTCTTCCTGCCGCTTCGCGATTCCAATGATTGCCATTCCACTGCGTTTCATTGCTGGCGCTGATGCGCCAGCCTCTCTCGGCTGCGCCTCGGGTGGAAGGTTGACGCCGATTTTTTCCAAACATTGGAACGCGGCCCGCAGCTGGGTGATGCCGCCGTCCACAATCAGCAGATCGGGCATTTCACCGCCCTCCTCTTTCAACCGCCTGTAGCGGCGGCCGACCGCTTCGGCCATCATGCGCGGGTCGTCGCTGCCTTCGACGGTTTTGATACGAAAGCGGCGGTAGCGCTGCGGCGCGGGCCGTCCGTTCACCGCCGCCACCATGCTGGCCACCGCATGGGTGCCGGAGATGTTGGAAACATCAAAACATTCGATGACGCGCGGCGGCCCGCTGAGTCCCAGCACGCCGGCCAGTTCGTTCACTCCTGCGTCTGCATCGTCGAGAAGCATGCGGTCGGTTTTGCGAACGAGCGCCCGCTCTTTGACGGCACGGGTCAGCAGAAAGAGCAGATCGCGCAGCGCGGCGGCCTCTTCGAAACGATGGGCCTTTGCGGCTTTTTCCATCTGCGCGCGCACCTCTTTGAGCACGTCGGGGCGCTCGCCGCGCAGAAAGGCGCAGGCGGTCTCTACCCGTTCGCGGTACTGCTCGGGTGTGACCTTGCCGACGCACGGCGCGGCGCAGTGGCGGATGATGTCATTGTTGCAGTGTTTATAGGTATCGGCATCCGGACGATCGGGCCGGCAGCGACGGATGCCGAAACGCTTTTCGACGAACTCGAGCGCCGCACGCGCCGCCGCGGCCGAGGCATACGGGCCGAAATACTGCGCGCCGTCCTTTTTATCGATCCGGCAGAGTCCAAACTTTGGAAACGGTTTGCGCAGATCAATCTGCAGGAGCGGGAAGCGTTTATCGTCTTTGAAAAACGAGTTGTAGCGCGGCTTGTATTCTTTGATCAGCCGCCCTTCGGTCAGCACCGCCTCCGCCTCGCTCTTCAGCACCAGCACATCAAAATCAACGATGGAGCGGATCAGCCCGCGCAGTTTGGGATCGGACTTGCGATAGGTGCTTTCGCGGAAGTAGCTCTGGACCCGCTTGCGCAGCGAGGCGGCCTTGCCGACATAAATGATCGCACCCGTGCGGCCGCGCATCAGATAGACGCCCGGTTTGTCGGGAAGCTCTTTCAGCTTTTTACGAATGCTTTCCGGCCACTGCATGGAATCCACTTTAGCAAAGAAATTCCGCAGAATGGAATGTTTTCAGGCGCATATGATTTCCGGGCAGAAAACGTTTACATCACCTTACGAATCTGTAGGGTCGCCGCTCACCCTTAACAGAAAGAGCACAAATGATTGAAGACGGCACAAAAGTACGCATTCATTATACCGGCACCTTGAATGACGGCACACAATTTGACACCTCCGCGGGTCGCGATCCGCTTGAATTTGAAACCGGCGCAGGCACCATTATCCCCGGATTTGATGCCGCCGTTCGCGACATGGATGTCGGGGACAAAAAAACCGTGACCATCCCGGCCGAAGAGGCTTACGGCGATGTGCGCAAGGAAATGATCGGCGATATTCCCAAAGACCGGTTTCCGGAGGAAATGGACCTTTCAGTCGGCATGCCGCTGCAGATGCAGGGGCCGCAGGGTCCGCTTCCGGTGACGGTCAAAGAAATCAAAGATGAAGCCGTTACGATCGACGCCAACCATCCGCTGGCCGGAAAAGATCTGACGTTCGATCTCGAACTGGTTGAAATTGTCTGACGCTCAAACAATGCACAGCCCGGTTACACAGGGCGGAACGCTCCGTTTGAATCTGCAACAGCTGCTTCGATGCAGGCGCTCAGGTGTCGGGCGAGAATCTGAACGTTCGGTTCGGTGAGGATGGTTCGATGTCCGCCGGGGTTCAATCGGGTTATCAGATGACCACCTCGACGGAATGCTCGCCGTTCTCGAACAACGGCAGCGTGTTTCCTTCGACGTTCCCGCCGTCCACGGTGAGGGAGGTGACGCCGGTGCAGCGCCCGGCGGTGTTATCGATGGCAACATGATAGACTGCGCCGCGGAAGGTGCGTTTGACTTTCGCCGTCGGCACGTTCGCTGTGAGGCACGGATCGATCACCAGTCCGTCGTAGCCGCGGCGTACGCCGAGGATCCACTCGACGAGCACCATGGTGAACCAGGCGGCGGTCCCGGTGCGCCATGCGTAGCCGGCCCGGCCCGGGGCTTCGGGACGAAGATCAAATTTATTGCAGAAGGAGAACGGCTCCATGCCGGACCGTGAGACGGGGTTTTCCGGGTTGTCCGGAGCTGCCTTGAGATAGGTTTCCCAGGCTTCTTCCGGGCGCTTCATCAGGCAGTCGGCGAAGGCTTTGAAGCCCGATGCGTGGCAGTAGCAGCCGCCGTTGGTGTTGGTCAGCGGCATGTTGGCGGAAAAGCGGCCGATGCGCCGGTCGTAACTGTAGAGCGGCGGATCACAAATGACGTATCCTTCCGGCCGGGTGCAGTGCTCATCCACCGCCTGCAGACAGGACTGTGCCCGCTCGCCGTCAGCGACTTTGCTGATGATGGCCCACGACTGGGTGTTGAGAAAAATTTTGGCTTCGTCGTGCCGGCCGGAGCCGAGCGGATAGCCGTCTTCGCAGAGGGTGCGGACATACCACGTTCCGTCCCAGGCATGTTCGTTCAGCGCTGCGGCCATTCCGGCATACGCGTCTTTGCAGCGAGCGGCCAGCGCCTTATCACCGATCCGCTCGGCCAGCTCAGCGGTTTCCAGACAGCCGAAGCAGAGCTGCTGAGAGACCATGACGCTTTCGCGCTCGCCGGTTTCGGCGGAGGGCTCCAGTCCATCGTTCCAGTCGGCAAAATGCTGGAGGGACAGTCCGCGTGTGCCGGTGTCGTTTGACATGTAGTCAATTGTCCGCTTGATGTGATCGAGCACGGTGCCGCTTTCATCGGACTCAAAATAGGGAACGACTTCATCGAGCAGTGCAAAGTCGCCGCTTTCTTTGATGAGCCACGGGACGGTCATGAGAATCCATGCGGGTTTGTCGGCGTAGGTTTTGCGGTTGTAAGGACGGAAGCTGTGAAGCACCTCGCCGCTCGGTTTTTGCGAGGCCAGCGCGCGCAGGAAGTTTGTGCGCACGGTGGGATAGTCGAACATGGCCATGCCGCAGTCGTTCTGCAGGTTGTCGCGGAAGCCGGATTTATCGATCAGATAGGAGACCATCTGTTTTTTGACGAACAGATTGATCAGCGCATCGCGATCGCTATTCTCTTCACCGGTATCCACAGTGAACATGGCCGCGTTTTTGCGTTCGTGCGCGGCCTGTTCGTCGCACAGTTTGTCCAGCGTTTCAGGCGTGATGCGTGTGCGAAGCGTTTTGACCTCGTCGAGGTTTTCACAGTGGCCGATCATAAAGTCTGCGCGGCCGCTTTTGTTTGCGCCGAGTTCCATGCCGACCTGAATGATGCCCGCGCAGTCGGGGCCGATGCCGGGGCGGTTGCTGCAGTTCCAGCCGTCGAGGATGCGCGGCGTGGAGAGGGAGTAATCGGCATACGTGAAATCATCGCGATAGCCGTTAACGCCTGCGCAGTCATTCAGCGACGTCATATATCCGCGCATCACGTCCTTGGGAAAATTGATGACATCACGGTTGTGAATCACCACGGTGCTCTCATCGGGATGGACGCTCGAAAAGGTGCCGCGGCCGTACATGCCGGCCTCTGAACTGACGTGCATGGGCATGGTTGCATAGGAAAAAACGGACAGTTTTCTGGGGCGGTCGGAGAGGTTTTCGATGGAACACGTCCACGCCTCCAGCGTTTCGGTGCGGGGAACAAAGATGCGCCAGCTCACACGCAGGTCATCAAAGGTCGAAGAAATGACCGTTTTTTCCGGATAGAAGCGGCAGGAAAAATCCTCCACCTTGTTCGGGCCGGGCACACCGGCGGGGGTAAACACCTCGCCGGTTTCCTCGTCGCGAATATAGATGTATTTGCTGTCATAGCCGATGAGCGTCATCGTCATGCCGTCATCAAAGCGGACGCGGGTGTGGCCGTCGCCGATATGCGTGGCTTCGACATAATATTCAACCGGCCCGCACTGGTTATAATGGATGTTGCGCCACTTGCGCGGCGGCTCGGATGTCAGCTCAAAGCAGTGTTCCTCTTCGATGAACCGGCCGTATTCCTCGATTGTGCTCATGGGTCTCCTTCGCGTGTTTAGACAGCTTTTCAATTGTATTTGAAGGGAGAAGAGCTAACTGTATGTTTTCAGTGAATTCAAGGAGAAGGTGTCGTGAAAAAACCAAATTTTCTCATTGTTCTTCCGGACCAGCAGCGGTTCGACACGATTGCGGCGGCCGGATTTCCGTGGATGAAGACCCCGAACCTGGACCGCATGGTTCGTGAAGGGTGTCTGTTCAAAAACGCCTACACGCCCAATCCCATTTGTGTGCCGGCCCGCTATGACATGCTGACCGGAAAAACCGGCTGTGCGCACGGTCATTACGACAATGCCGATCAACTTCTTGACGAAGGCCTGCCGACCTTCCCGCGCGTCCTCTCTGAAAACGGCTGGCGGACGGCGGCGCTCGGCAAATGCCACTTCAACCCGCCCACGGCCCACCACGGCTATGATGAGCTGCAGCTCATGGAGGAACTGCCGCGGCATGTTGAAGATGATGCCTATCTGCAGTATCTGCGCGACAAGGGATACCGCGACGTTCAGAACATTCACGGGGTGCGCACCCTCTCCTACCACGAGCCGCAGCAGAGCCTGGTCGCCGAGGAGGATCTCGGTCCCAACTGGCTCGCCGCCCGCGCCGGGGAATGGATTGATAAAAACGCCGATCGCCCGTTCCTGCTGACACTGGGCTGGATTAAACCGCATCCGCCGTGGAACATTCCGGAAAGCAAGAAAGGTCTCTACGCCGATGCCGACCTGCCCGACCCCCTCGAGAAATCGCGTGACCTGCCCTTTCCATCCGAGGACAGCGATTTGTACGGAGATTTTGATACACCCGGGCAGAAGCGAAGAATCCGGGAGGCCTACCTGGAGTCCGTCACGATGGTGGACGAAGCCTTCGGGCGGGTGCTCGAGGCGCTGGAGCGCAACGGGATTCTTGACAACACCGTCATCCTCTATGCTTCCGATCACGGGGAAATGCTGCAGGACAAAGGCTACTACCAGAAAACCCTTCCCTACGACAGCTGCTGCCGCATTCCGCTGATTGTCCGTTATCCGCAACAATTCAAACCCGGCTCCGTCCGCGAAGAATTTGTCGACCTGCTGGATGTATTTCCGACGCTGCTCGACATCGCCGGAATCCCGCTGGACTACAAAGAGGCGTTCCGCAACGCATCGCTGGACGGTGAATCGCTGCTCCGCAGCGAGTCCGCCAAGCGGCGCATTCAGTTTGTGCACACCTCCACCGGGCGATACCGCTGGGTGATGGCCCGCGATGAGCGCTATAAATACATCCATTACTTTGCCGGCGGACATGACTATCTCTACGACCTGCAGACCGATCCCGCCGAAAAAGACAACCTGCTCGGAACGGACAACTGCCCGCCGGATGTCTATGAAAAACTCAAAGCCGAAGCCGTCCGCCGGGAACAGACCGCCGGACCGGGGACCACGGTTTCAAACGGAGCGTTTGCTGACGACAACCCGACGGCGCACCCGGCGTTTGACTGGAACAACGGCGAAAAATACCCGCGCTGGTGCTTCGACGCCTTTCAGCGGTTCGGACAGCAGCCCACTGCGGAGCAGGCAAAGATCTTCCTTGAAGAATTTGTGAAATCGCGCAGAGACGCCCCGCCGTTCCACTGCCCGCCCGAAGCCAGACAACGGCTCCTCGACGCGTATAAAAACCGGTGGGAGGCCGAGCCGTCCGACCTCGAAACGCTTCTCGACTGACGACTGCCGGGACGTCATGCGGTTCCGGGCTTTGGAAAAAGAAGCGGCGCTTTTCCAAAGGCTGGAAAAGCGGGTGGGCGGTGAGGGGCTCGAACCCCCGACCCTCTCGGTGTAAACGAGATGCTCTAGCCAACTGAGCTAACCGCCCCCGACAGAAAGGCCGACCATCGTAACCGGATTGTCCGCCGAGTCAACTCCGCAAACGATGTTTCAGGCGCTGCTTATCAGCTGTTCAAGCGGGCGGACGCGTTCCATCTGATCATAGGCGGTCAGATCGAGATGGATGGGCGTCACGGAGACATATCCTTCGCGCACGGCATGGATATCGATGTCTCCGCCCTCATCATGCACCTCCAGCTCGCCGTCCAGCCAGTAATAGGTTCGACCGCGCGGATCCAGCCGGCGGTGAAATTTTTCAATGAACCGTGAACGTCCCATCCGGGTGACCCGCACGCCGCGCAGTTTTTCATACGGCAGGTTCGGGAGGTTGATATTCAGCAGAACGCCGGGCGGCGGCGGGTCGGCCACGATGGCCTGTGTGAGTTCACGCACCACCCGTTCGGCGGTGTCCCATTCGGGATCGGTGTAGGTGCAAAGAGAAAAAGCCACCCCGGGGATACCGAGGATCACCCCTTCGGTGGCGGCCGACACGGTTCCGGAATACATCACGCTGATGCCGGTATTGGAGCCGAGGTTGATCCCGCTCAGGATGAGATCGGGCGGAGAATCCTTCAAGATTGCGCAGACAGCCAGTTTGATGCAGTCGGCCGGGGTGCCGCCGATGCCGTATCCGAAAAAGGCGTCGTGCCGTTCAACCGGAGTGCTTTTAATCGGCTCGGACAACGTGATGGAATGCCCGGCGGCACTGCGCTCTGCATCGGGCGCCACCACATGAACCTCACCGTAGGACTCCACCGCATCACGCAGAACAGAAATGCCGGGTGCGTGAATCCCGTCATCGTTGCAAAGAAGCAGTCTCATGGGCTGCTTTTCTGCCAAACAAAGCCGGGGTCGATCAGCGGGCCGTAGGAATCATCGATCGGCACAAAGAAAAACGCGGTTTCGAACACACCCGTTGCCGTACGAACCACAGTCATCATGGCGCCGGCGGGCAATCCGACCGGAATCACAGCCCACAGGCCCTTCTCCCGTCCGGACTTGACCATCTGCCGGGGAAATTCCCCCCAGCCGGTGAGAATATTGAAGACCCCGCGATTCAGTTTCGACGACATGTCCTGAACAATTTCCTCTGCATCCGAGAGCTGATTTCCCGCAACGATTTCGGCGGAAGCCGTGGACGCAGTAATTAAAAGAACCATCGCAACAAGCAGCCAACGCATGAAACACCTCCGGTTAAAACTCAGGGGAACGGTAATGCAATCCCCCGCCGGCTACAAGCCCGAACCGGAGCGAAGGGTTCATTTTCAGAGTCCGTCATCTCCTTTTGTCAACAGCGGCGGAAGTTGCTCAACACGCCGCCCGGCAGATCGTTCCGG
>CAZITJ010000035.1:0-17322 GCA_964542135.1 uncultured Verrucomicrobiota bacterium | reverse complement strand
CAGCGGCGGTGACCCGGACGACAGCGACGGCGACGGCCTGCCCGACGACTGGGAACAGCAGTATTACGGAGACACGACCAGCGCCAATCCCACCGATATCGCCGCCAACGGCATCAACACCCTTTTAGAAACCTATATCGCCGGCATAAACCCCACCAACTCCGCGGACCGCCTGACCCTTGACGGCCTCCAGCCCCTGCGCTGGAGCGCCGTCTCGGGGCGGGTTTACAACATCTACTGGAGCTCGAATCTGCTGTCTTCTTTCCAGCTGATCGAAAGCAACTTCAGCGGAGGAACCTTCACGGACCGGGTGTACGGGTCGGAACAGAAGGGATATTACAGGATCGATGTAGAAATGGCTCCGTAATGTGCTGCTCCGCAGCCCGATGCCCCCCCTCAGTTCAACCGGCGGCCACAGGATGAGCAAACAAATGCAGGCGGATGCAGATACAGATCATGTTTTTCACCGAAGAGGAAAGTTCTTCCTGTGCAAGGGACGCGCAGTGAAAAAAACAATCTTGATATTCTGTTTGCTGTTTACCGGCGGCTCGACCCCGGCCGGGCCGGTGGCTGCCGGTCTGCTGGCCGCCTGGAATCTGGATGATGTAACCACCTCCTCCATTGTGACGTCCAGCAATGCCTATTTCATGGCAACCGGTCTGGTTCAAAGCGTTCTGACGCACAGCAACACAAATAACATGCCGGTAACCAGCACCTCACTCAAAGCGACAGACAACGATGAAGGTTCGATTGCGGACGCGATCAGTGCCGGAAACTATTTTTACTGGCAGATTCAGCCGGAAAACGACTATGTGGTCACCATCACCTCCATCGTCGTGCGCACCGATACAGACACAAGCAGCACAGGCGAAGCCTTTGTCCTGAGCGATGCTTCAGGCATCAATGCCTCTTCGATACTGATGGAAAACGCCAACGGCCTCCAGGTCGGCAGCGCAAACCTGTCCGCACAGGCTGAGTTCCGCAACCAGTCTGACGCGGTGGAGTTTCGCGTTTACGGATACAAAGAAAACAGCCAATACAATGCATTGTATATCGGAAGAAAATACAACACCGACGGTGAAGATGACATTCAGGTTTACGGAACTGTAAGCGAAGCGTCTCAGATCAGCGTTGAACTCAATGTATCCCCCGACAGTCTTGAGATTGCAGAAGGCTCGTCTGAGTCCATCAGTGTTTCCCTGTCTTCTGCGCCCGCATCAACGGTTACGGCGACGGTTCAGCGCACATCCGGCGACACGGATATTTCCGTTTCATCAGGAAGCTCTCTGGTTTTTACAACCACCGACTGGTCGGTTGCCCAAACGGCTGTGGTTGAAGCCGCAGAAGATGCCGATGAGATCAATTCAACAGCCACAATCACCATCTCCTGCGGCGATGCAACACCGGTGGACGTGATCGCTGCGGAACTGGACAATGACGGCGAAACCGTAACCCGTCTGACCCTCAGTACAAACGTACTCAGACGCAATGTCAGCCGCTTTGGCATCAATCTCACCGATGCCTACTGGGACGGCCCGACTCTCAAAAAACGGGCCGTATACAACTTCGAAGGACTGATGTACCGCCAGGTCCATAAAGGGGAGCTTTACACCAATGGTTTCGCGACCTACTGGGGGGATTCCGGCCACATTGAAAGCACCGGGTGGGACGACGTTTACACAAACGGTGCCACCTTCCGGATCATCTCCGGTGAAGGCATCGGGATGACCGGAAAAATATCCCGCATTGAAACCATGATCGTTGATCCGCACGAAAACGGATCCTGGCAAAGCCGGCCTTTCTTTGTTTTTGACGCTCCCGTTTCTATTCTGACAAACGGAACGCGAGACGTTGGACTGCTGATTGAAGACTTCACCCGAACGAAACAAGGCTACATGGGAGAAACCGGAAACTACTGGAAAACGGCCGGCACAACCGTCATCACAAACGACCGGGCTCCCGGATCCTTCGGGTATGCCTGCGCAAGGCTGGATGCGGACCGCGGCGCCACCATCCGCATGCCGACGTTCCACCAGCGCGTCGGGGATGCAAACGGCGACTGGAAGCTGCGCTTCCGGGCAAAACGGGACTCCGGAACGCCGACCCTCAGCGCCGGAGCAGACGGATCGTATGTGGCTTCACAAAGCGTCCCACTCAGCGACTCCTGGCAGGAGTATGAGCTGACTTTGACGGCGTCCGGCATACCCACCCCGGAATCGGGCTGGAAATTACCGACTCATTTCAATACACACTGTCCGACGCAACGTCTTACGGAAGCACCTATCCCGCGTCGGCTCAAAGCGACTATTTCCGTTTATTCACAGACAACACAACCGCCTCAGTAAAACTCACCGGAGTGGATCCATCATTTATCTGCACCATACGTGTTTTGGCAAACGGCACTCAAAACTTTGGATCAGAAACCCGCTTCACCATCGACGGGCTTTCGAAGGTGATCGACTCCTACTACAACAGCACAATGCTAAGCTTCACCAATGTGTCTCCGACGCCGGGCGGTGAAATCACAATCGACATGGATCGATATGGATCGGGCGTAGGCATCATCAATCTGATGCAGGTCGACTACGCCGCCCCGTTTGAGCCGGAAGACTCGGACGCGGACAGCCTTCCTGACTGGTGGGAGGATCTGCACGGGTTCGGCCAAACCGGCGCGGTGGCATCCGCCACGGCATCTAACGGTGTCAACACTCTGCTCGAAACCTACATCGCCGGACTCGACCCCAATAATGCTGACTCCCAACTAAAAATCAACACCATCGGTCCTTTGCAATGGGACGCCGTCTCAGGGCGGGTATACACGGTCTACTGGACATCCAACCTCCTCAGCAGTTTCCAACCATTGGAAAGCAACCTCACGGGCGGAGTGTATACAGACAGCCTCTACAGCACAGAAAACAAAGGCTTTTACCGCATTGAAGCCGAACTGGAGTAAAGCGACCTGCCTTCCCCGTGTTACATTTTCAGCGACGATCGTCATTAAAAATGTAACACCGCCGTTCGGGGGATTGCCTTTTTCCAATCCCTGGAAGATCAGGATAAATGGATTCTCCAGGTTTTGATTTCAAAAGGGTTGAGGGTGATCGGCATTTCGGAGCCAACCGGCGTCAGGTCCCTCTGCGTCCACTCAATGGCATCGCTTTCCAGGACCGATGCGCTTGTTGAGAACCAAAGTGATCCGGAGGAACAGCACCCGTTCGTCTCCGTCACACGAACAATCAACCCGTCGCCATCTTCCGCCGCCTTGAGGGCCTCCATCCGCAGGCCCTCTCCCTTCAGACGAACAGGCAGAACCGGCACCTTTCCGGGCGCCTTGCCTTTCCATACGACCGGCTTTTGGTTCAGCATCGCGGCTTCCTGCTGAACCGGACTTTCGATCAATCCATTTTCATGAGGAAGAACAGAATAGGTGAACTGGTGCACTCCGCGATCCGCCGACGGATCCGGCATGCAGGGAGAAGCCAGAAGCGATAGACTGAGTTCTGCTCCGTGAGCTTTGTAACCGTATTTACAGTCGTTCAGAAGCGCCACGCCGCAGTCGGCCTGCGACAGGTCGGCATAGCGATGACCGCATACCTCAAACATCGCGGCGTCCCGGCTGGTGTTGCGATGCGTCGGGCGCTTGAGATAACCGAACTGAATATCGTAGGCAGCGTCCGCCGAAAGAATGGATGTCGGGAACATCACCCGCAGCAGCTTGCGGTTTTCTTTCCAGTCAACCGCTGTTTCGAAGTCCAGGCGTCTCGACCCGTTGGCCAGACGGACGGTTTGTGAAATCGTTGAAGAACCGATTGTAAACTCAAAGCGGACGGACTGAAATACCGGGCCGGTCTCAACAGAAGACACCGAAATGCACTCGGCGGTTTCGATCAGCTCATGTTCATAATAAACATCCATATCCCACGCTTCCCATTGCGCAGGCCGGTCTCCATACAGACAGAGCCGATTCCCCTGCTCTCCCGGGGTCATGTAGCAACGCCCGGTCTGACGGTCGACCATTTCAGTTAATTGTCCATCCGAGCTGAATGTAAAGCGAACCTGTTCGTTTTCGAGCGTCAGGTTCTCGCCGGTTTGGAGGGCCGGCGACTCTTCCAGAATACAATCAAACGATGCAAAGGACAGCGGAGCAAGCGGCACAGAAACAAAGGATTGACTCCCCTGTCTTTGAACAGGGTATTGGACGCCATCGACTCCCCGAAGATGGGTCGCCTGAATTGTCCCGGGAAGCTCCAGTAAATCACTGTATTCAACCGAAAGCGGATTAAACACGGTTAGCGAGTTTTCATTTTTCGAAAGCGAACGTTCCGCCCACTGATTCATCAGTGTCTGGCAGTCAATAAATGCCTGATCCAACTGCCGACGGGCTTCATCGCAGACCTCTTTCACACTGCTGCCGGGAATGATGTCGTGAAACTGGTTGAGAAGCAGTGTCTTCCAGACGGAATCCAGCGTTTCACGGGGATACTCATCCGGCCGTATTGAGCAGATCATCTCAACCGCGGCCAGCATCTCTTCAAGCCGACGGTTGGCCTTTTTGATGAAGGCCTGAGAGGTCAGTGTTTTTCGGTGGAGCTCCAGGTAGAGTTCCCCTTTCCACCGGGCAAGACAATCCTTCTTTGCATGCAGCTCTTCAAAGAAACGATCAGCACGGCCCAGCTCGACTTTCGGAGCCCCCTCCAGATTTTTGAGGCGTTCCGCCCGCTCCAGATGGAAGGGCGTCGCGCCGCCGCCGCCGTCGCCGTAGCCAAACAGAGACAGCATGGAATCCAGGCGATCCCGCTCCGCAAAGCGGTTCTGCGCATCGATGAGTCCCTTCGGCTCCAGGGAGCTGCAGTAGTTGTTTTCCGGCGGGAAGTGAACCAGCGTTTCGCTTCCATCGATGCCCTCCCACAGGAAGGTGTGATGCGGAAACGTATTGAACTGCGACCAGGAAATTTTCTGGGTCAGCAGACTGCGCACGCCGCAGACGTTCATAATCTGCGGCAGCGCGGCGGAATAGCCGAACACATCCGGAAGCCAGAGCAGATCAATCTCCGTTCCGAACTCCTCTTTGAAGAAGTTTTTTCCATACAAAAACTGGCGGATCAGCGATTCGCCGGATGGGATATTGGTGTCGGCCTCCACCCACATGCCGCCCTGAATCTCCCAGCGTCCCTCTTCCACATAGGTGCCGATTCGCTGATACAGCTCCGGAAAATCCTCTTTAATCCATTGATAATGCAAGGCGGTTGAAGCACCAAACACGTACTCCGGATAGCGATCCATCAGACAAAGCTGATTGGAAAAGGTGCGGGACGCCTTTTGACGGGTTACTTCCAATGGCCAAAGCCATGCTGTATCCAGATGTGCATGCCCTGCAGCACAAACCCGTACATCCGAATGCGATGCAGGCGCCGATAGAACCGGTTTCAGAACGGCGCGAACCGCCTCGAAATCATTTTCATCGCGCCCGAACTGATCGCAGGCTTCGCGCAAAGCCCGGAAAACTTTTGCATAGCGCGGCGAGCTGTCCGGAAGCCCGTCGCACAGGCCGATCAGCACCTCCATATCCATATAGAGATTCCAAACATTGGAATCAAACAATCCAATCCGGCAGTGATTCAATGTGCCGTTTGGAAACCCTCCCTCGCCCGGCTCCGGGCTCACCGGGTGAACATATTTTTCCTCCCAGGGATGTGAAAGGCAGCCGGCGTCGGCCCACAGTGTGAACGGTTGCCCCGCCTCCAGCTCATCGCTGACGTCCACAAACGGGCGGCTCATTTCCCACGGCACGTTGTTATAAAAACTCCCGGGGGTGATGCCGTGCAGAACCGATCCGTCCTGCCGATAGATCAGCGCTTCAGACCCGACATCCATCCAGAGCACCATCGGCTGTCCGGCCCAGTGCTCCGGAACCGATCCCTCGATTTGAAACCAGGCTTTATCGTTCCCGCCTCCCCAGCGATCGCCCTCCGTGATCGCCTGCCAGGCCCCCGGTTCACGATCAGCAAAAAGAACCCGGTCGCTGGTTTTTTGCACAGATACCGCAAGGCTCTGTGTTTCAGGCAGCAGCCTGGAACCGATGACCCGCAGAATCCGGCGGATCCGCGCCCAGTGAAGTTTATGTGTTTCTGTAAATGCCATAAGAAACCTCTTCCCATGCGTTCATCAAAGATCGCACGTGAATGCTAAACGGACCTCGGAATGTTTTAAACAAAAAAGCCCGGGCTGCGGCCGGAACCTCATGAGATTTGTTTGCCGTCACGCTGCACCATCCACCTTACATGGAGGGCGCGTCCGCCGGAACCGGCGCAACGGTCCCGCTGAGAGTCAGGTCAGGAAGCCCGTCTGTTTGGTAACAGTTTCCGATTCCGACCTGAGCGTACTGATTGTCCTGCCCCCAGATGTAGAGGCGGAACTCAACCGACTGAACGCCCTGCAGCTCCGGAATGGAGTTGAGATCGGTGGAAAAGGATTTCCCGAGCGCGTCATCAGCATCACCGGTGCCCCCGACGCTGTAGACCGTCAGCTCATTGCCGGCGGCAAACCCTGTTTGATCGGAGAAAAGCGCAAAATTGACGACGTATGGACCGGCATTCTGCGCACTGAGCCGGAGCATCACATCAGACAGGTTGATGAAGGAACCCTCCGCGGCCTCCAGCGTCCATGTAAAAAAGCAATCCTGAGAAACGGCCTCTTCAAGAGAGGTTTTATCCACATTACGCCCGCCAAATGTGTTCATATAGCTTGCGGAACGGAGTCCGGATCCCCGCTCAAGAACCGGTTCCGTTTTCAAACCCGGACTCACACGGGAGGCCTTTACTGACGCTTCCTCTCCTTCGAGACAGTCATTTTCCCAGCCGGCCAGCGTGGCCGCCTGAAGTGAAAGCGAAACCAGCATACCCAGAACAGCAATCCCTACTGTTTTCATCATGCCTCCTTCGTTGTTCCTGACGGAGTCAAATCCGCACTCTATTTCGTGCGGTTACAATCATCGCACTTCGCACAAGCCGTGTCATTATGCGCTGACGAAAGATTATGGTGCTTAAACGAAGGGCTCACAACGCAAAAAAAAGCCCGGCGGAACCCACCGGGCTTTTTCAGATTCATGAATCGGAATTATCCGCGAATCCGGCGAACGAGCAGGCTGACCAATGCGCCCAGACCGAGCATACCGACGGTTGCCGGCTCCGGAACAACCGTTCCGCTGAATACCAAGTCATTTTCTGCATCTGTCTGGTATGCATTTCCCATTCCCACTTGACCATACCCGCTAAAATTTCCATCCGGGTTATACACATACAGATAAAAATCAACGGAATTGATGCCGTCAAGCTGAGCATAGCCCGACAGATCCGTAGAAAAATTTATTCCTGTATAACTATTGTTCGTCGGGTTGATAACATAGGTATCCAGATCTGTCGTGCCGGTCAGGCTTGAGCGAAGCGTGAAGTGCGCCTCCGCAGTATCACTCGCATTTTGTGCAGAAAGCTGAATCGACATGTTTGTAAGCGTTACAGACTGAGAAAACGCGAGATTTATATTGAAGACATTCCCGTCTGTAATCGCATCGGCGACACTCGTTGCGTAGCCATTCCAGCCCGGATCATCAATTGCACCCAATGTATCACTATACCCGGAACCAGAGGCATTTAGGCCAAAACCGCGTGATGCTTCTGCACTGGAAACAGCCGTGTGTGTGACATCTGCAACTTTATTGGATTCCGTTCCATCAAGGTCATCGTTGTCCCAACTCGCGAGAATGTCGGCCTGAACAGCCACCGCGGCCATTAAAGCGATCAGTGTAATAATCCATTTCTTCATCTTGTTCTCCTTTTTGTTTCTTTGATCAGCACTCGTTTTGAGCACATTGCATATCAACTCAAACTTTTCTCCACGGCAGAAAATATGAAACAAATGTAAAAAAAAGTCATTACGTGGTGACGAATCATTTTACGGAAAAAGCGTAAGGCCCGGCTTGCAATAAATCAAGAGTCCGATTACGTTGAAGCGCATGAAAAATCAAACAACAGTCCTTATCATGCAGAACTGGTTTCAGCACCTTTCTCACGAAATTCTGCATGGCGCACTGGACTATGTCGCCGACAGCGGTCGAAAAAATCTTGCCCTCAGACGAATCACCTGGGAAGTGGATGAGCTTCAGCATGCCTGCAATAATTATCAGGCCGATGGCCTCATTGTGCCCGTTTTGAATGAAAAAATTTACAAAACCCTTCGCAAAATAAAGTGGAAATGCATCAGCACGCACATCGGGTTCGACTGCCCGGAATATCCGCAGGTCGATGCGAACCACTATGCCACCGGCCAACTGGCCGCGGACTATTTTCTTGAACAGGGCTTTGACCATTTTGCATACGCAGGCGTTTCGCGCATTGCCGCGTTAGGAATGCGCCGCGACGGATTTATTGACCGCATTGCTGAAAACGGCTGTTCAGTCGCCCTCTATGATTTTCCGATCATCATGGATTATGAAAAAAACCCGGCCGGCCCGGTTGATCAATGGCTCAAGGCCCTGCCGAAGCCGGTTGCGATTTACTGCTCGGACGATCAGGTCGCATCCGATCTCATTCACAACTGCAGGCAGATGAACATTCATGTGCCCGATCAGGTGGCTGTCCTCGGAACCGAAGACTCCTACGAACTCTGCCGCGCCAGCCATCCGGACATCAGCAGCGTACACATCCCCTACCGAAAAATCGGATATACCGCGATGGAAAAGATCATGGACTGGATTGATCAGGACCGGATGCCGGAAATGCAGACCGCGATTGATCCGGATTATGTGGCCGCGCGCACATCCACCGATACGCTGGCCATTCAGGACCCCCAGCTTCGTAAAGCCGTTCGTTACCTCCGGGAGCACTGCGTTGAAAAAATATCCATGAAAGAGGTGGCGCGGCATGCCGGGGTTTCCCTGCGGGTGCTGCAGCACAAGTTCAAAAAACAGCTGGGCCACTCGCCTCTGGCTGAACTGCACCGCGCCCGTATCGCCAACGTGAAAACCCTCTTGCGCAAAACCGCTTTTTCACTGGAAGAAATCGCCGACCGCTGCGGCTATCCAAACGCCAACTATCTCTGCGAACACTTCAAAAAGCTTGCCGGCGACACGCCCGGGGAGTACCGCCGCAAAACACAGGAAATTCTGCGGAAGTAACAATCCGGCAAGGCTCCGGATTCTGTTTCCGCTGCGGCCCTCCAGACTCCGACGATCTCTGCAAAGATTAAAATAGTTCGCGAAAACGCCCGGGGAGTATCGTCGAAAAATGCATACATCGACTGTCGCCCCCCCCGGTCAGAAACAGGCTCCTTGTCAAAGGCCGGAAAAACCGGTGTGGCCGCTTTCCAAACCCTGATTTTTGTGCGATAGTCCGCGCTCATTTTCCGGAAAAAAACTATGGCCAAACCCGATTACTCTCAGGAACTGTGCGCACAGCTTTTCCGTGCGGCAAATCCCCCGTCCCTGCGCTACGGACACCGCCGCACCCGCTATGAGCCGGGCGACGAGCTGACCGTGAAAATACGCGGAGTCCATCCCGCCGTCGACGGCACCGCCACCCTGGCGATTGATACATTCCTCGGCGGCGGCTTTGCCGGGCAGGTATACCGCGTCCGTCTCACAGAACTCCATCTGCCGGAGAATACGGCGATTGCAGGACTCGAACCCGGAACCCTCTATACGGTGAAAATCATTATCCCCCCGAGCACCTTTTCAAAATGGTTCCGCAACACCGTTTACTGGCTGGCCTTTCAGGGCCCGTTCAGCGCCCAGGTCAATTACGGCGCCTGCCGCTCCGGACTGCTTCTCCAGAAACTGGTCCGCCGGGCCGCCGGAAAAACCTTCGGACGCGAAGACGCCGTCAAAGATGCCTACGCCTCCTTCTGGGATCCGGAGCTCAATGCCTTCGGGGAAATCACCGAATGGGTTGAAGGCCGTATGTGGCTGCTGGAGGCCGATGATGAGCTCAAAGGCCGCCGCAACTGGAAAACGGTTCCGCTCGAAGAAACCCGCAGCCCGGAATACATCGCCAAACGCCGCTTCATGGCCGACATGGTTGCCTTGATGCACGCAATGGGCGCTCCCGAATTTGCCCGCCAGTATGAATGGTGGACCATGAAAAGCCAGCCCAACGCCATGAAACGAACCGACCGGCCCGGCGCAGACGGCCCCGCCGGTGGCCTGTGTGCCATCGACTTCCGCGCAGGCCTCGCTCTGCTCCCTTTTCTTCCAATGAGCCCCGGCGACATCAAACTGATTGCAACCGGCCTTTTCAAACGCCGCACTCTCGTGCAGTTCGACCGCTGCGATATCAATAAAATGAGGCGTTTTCTCAACGACCGCGCCGCGCTTTTCGCCGACATGCAGCCGGCCATCGATGAATTTTTCAAGCAGGATCGCGCCTACCGCGAGTCCCTGCCCGACATCACCCGTCACGGTCTGCGGCTGTTGCACGATCCGCTTCTGCGGCACAGCGTGCGGCGCGGTCAGATCGAAGGCTGGCTGGCCGCCGACCTGATGGATACGGACTTTGCCGCAAAACTGAACAACGGCGGCCTCCGCTTCACCGCCTTTCTGCTGCTCGGTGCACTTCCAATCCTTGGAAACATGATCCGCAGACGCTGGGGCAACCGCGCCTGGCGCGAACACATCGCCGCCTGTCTGACCCATCGATCATATCTGCAAACCGCTCTGCGCGCGCACGCCGCCAACGGACTGATCGGCTGGCACCGCGCCGGACGGGCCGATCGGAAGCATGCCGTCTTCCTGATGCAGCACCCCCTGCTCTTCCTTTTTGAACGCGTTACGCTCGGTCTGCTGCCGGCGGGGCTTCACCGCATCATGCTGCGACCCAGCCGCGTCTGGTACCGCATCCGTGACGGCGTTCGGTTCCTCAAAAACTTTATTGTCAGCGCCGAATTCCGCGAACAGTGGTTTCTCAGCGAAATTGCCGCCGGCGAAAAAGACGGCATGCTGACGCCCGGGGAACGCGAACACCTCGCCGGGGTTGTACGGGACCCCTTCATTGTACGCTATCTCAAATGTCTCGGCGTCCATTTCGCCACCGTTCCGGTCACACAGATCGTCAGCATACTGGCCGGCTCCGTCTGGGCGGGCTGGCTGCTGATGCACGGACATTCGTGGGCCGAGGCGCTGGCGGCCTTCGGCCTGACCGTCGCGGTCTTTCAGGTCACACCGATCTCGCCCGGCTCCATCTGCCGCGGCGGATTCGTGGTCTACCTGATGATTCGCGACCGCAACCTGCGCGACTACATTATCGCCGCACCCGTTTCCTTTCTCAAATATGTCGGCTACCTCGCCTTCCCGCTGCAAATGACCACCACCTATCCGCACCTCGCCCGCTTCATGGCCAGCCGCTGGGCTACCGGCATGGTTCACATTGTACCGGTCTTCGGCGAAAAAGGGGCCCTGCTCGAACACTGGGTTTTCGACACCTTTTTCAACCGCCCGCAGAAATTCGCCAAATGGGCCGCACCGCGCATGAAGTGGCTGCTGGACGGCTGGATGATCTTCGGCATCCTGCTCGCCGGCCTCGGATGCCGGCTTTGGCCGCTGATACTGCTCGGCTCACTGAAAGCCGTCGTCAACCTGACGCTGGCAGTCATGGTACTGTTCGTGCTCCCGCGCGTGCTGTTCTATCCGCTGATGACAAAGAAAAAACATCATCGGGCCGGAAACACCCGGCTGTAACAACACGCCGGCCTGCACCCGGGACCGCCGCCGGGACAGAAAACAGCCTCAAAACGCCTGTTATACCATCGTTTTGTGCTGCCTCTTACCCCGGCTCGACGCTGTTTTGTCCCATACTTTTAAACGTATGGGATATATATTTTATAAAATATTGATATGAAACAATTTACATATTTTTTATTCCACACCTTTAAAGGTATGGTATTCGTGGGAAAACAAAGCCTCATGCGTTCAGGTACAAGAGTGGCCCTTGCTATGCAGTGCGCCCTGGACGGCGGCGTGACGGCACGGAAAATGTACCGTTGAAAAACTCGATGAGGTGCCCCTTTTCCACCAGCCAGCGGATGGGATTGAGGATTTCGTGCGCCTCCGGTGAATCGATCGCTGCGCCCGGCCGAAGACCTTCCACCAGCTGCTGCCGGTTGGATCCGGGATGCTCCGCCAGAAATTCCAGTACCTCCCGGATGGTCTCAACCGCTGCGTCGGGAGCAATCGGATCGGGTTTAACCGCCGTTACAAAATTAATGTTGCCTCCCGCCTTAAACGTGTGCAGGTGCAGATGCCTGAATGCGGCGCGCAGTGCAAACGACAGCGTGCGCGGAAACCGGGTTTCCCGGTGAAAACTCTGCTGAATCATCCGCATAAGGTCGGCATCCCGAAGGGCCCGTGCGCGCTCCGCCGGAAGAACAGCCCGCTCGACCGTTTCAATTTCTGTATCGGCAATGTGCGTGCGCACATACTCCTCGGCCTGTACCAGCGTATAGTCTCTGCTCTCACCTTCCGGTGCCTCTTTGAGGCGGTACACGGTTTTCTTCGATGCCTCCTGCCGCCACTGTTCGACCTGCTCTTCGTCGCGAACCGTTTCGACCTTCTGCTTGAAGCGGTCAAACGGCATGCCGGCATAGCGGGTGCGGTGAATTTCTGCAAGACGTTCGGCATAGCTGTGGTGATTGGGCGGCCCGATGAGGATATGATCAATTTTTCCAACCATTGGAAACGTTCCGGACGGCGGCTCCATTTCAACGTCCTCTTTACTGAAAAAATCCTCAAGATGGTCGTCGAGAATCTGGCGCAGAAGCACGTCGCGGTCGGTCGCCACGATTCTGGATCGCTTCCCCTGATAAAGCCGGAAGTCCCCGGGGTCCGGTTTCACCTCGATTTTGACCTGATGTTTTTTGGGATCGGACAGAAACAGGCCGGCCAGATCCATCAGCGGATAGGCCCGTTTGGAGTGATGAATCTGGCGGACCATCGACCCCAGCGCCTTTTGATCCGGCAGAAACTTAATCTCCACGGGGAGATCAACGCGCGGAGCCCGCGGTCCGCGCGGCGGGCGGTCCGGACGCGGGCCCTGCTCCCGGCGACCCGTTCGTGATTCCCGCCGGGAACGGTCCGGCCGATCGCGGCGCGGCCGATCGCGGCGATCCGTGCGCGGCGAACGGTCCTCTGCACGCCGATAATGATTGACGGACGGCTCTTTTTTCGCCCATTTCGGAACGAAATTCAGGTCCAGAAGCTCTTCCTCGGCGGGCCGGTTCGCCGAATCGGGATGGATTTGTTTTCCGGGCATGGCAAAACCTTTTATTGAGACGGCCATTAGTATACGCTTTACGGCGAAGGTTAAAGTAAAAATCGTATTAGGAGCCTATGAAGACACCCCCCGTCCCTTCCGAACAGCTTGAAAAATACTCGTCGGCCGTTTCCCTCTCGGACATGGAACTCTTTGTGTTTCCGGAGCTGCTCTACGCATTGGTGCTGGCCAATATCATGAGCCCGCGCATCTGGGCCTGGCGCAGCGACCCCTGGTTTGCAAAAATCGACCGCATGTCGCCGAAGAAAAAAATCAACCGGCTCAAGCAGTACATCATTGATCACTACGAGTTCAATCTCGATCTCGACACCTGGGGCCTGACCGACAAGGCCACCGAGATGAAGCGGTTCGAACCGTTCATGGATGCGGACACCATCAGCCGAAGCAACGCGCTGTTCGGGTATGAAGGAGACAAACACTATTTCGACCTCGATATCCGCCGTCACTTCGGTCTCGAAAAATACACAGAGGATATCATTCCCTACTGGAAAACCGAAACTGTCGAAGCCATGGATGCCTTTTGCCGCAAAGAGGCCTATCGCATGGGTGCCGGCGAATGTGTCTCGCTCTCCACGCTCTACGCCGCCGCGCTGTACATCATCTGCGGCATCCCGCTCGAGGACATTTTTCTGATGGCCACGCCGCTCCATTCGCAGAATTTCGTGGCGGTCAAAAACGGTCTGCTCACCAACAATCGGCGGATCGTCACCAAAAACATGTGGTTCAACGGCACCGAGCTGACCGACAAAGCGCAGCGTGCCCTGCGCAACGAGCAGATTACGATGGTCATGAACAACACCGGCATGGTTCACTGCGTATACGACGAAATGAGCATGCCGCCCGGAGAATTCAACCGGTTCAGGAAAACCATTGCCGATTATCTCAGCACCGACATCACGTTTGAAAATCTTGCCAATTTCCTCCGGCAGCACTCACGCTTCCAGAAATGTTTCCAGATCTGCCACGAGTACCACGGCCGAAAACGCTGGATTGCCGCTGAACGGGCCTATGCCTACGAACACGCCGGGCCTTATAAAGTCAGCGACAACACCCGCGATAAACTGCTCGATGAAATTGACACCGAAGAATTCTATTGCGAACGCCTGCCCGACCGCATCTGCATGCCTCAGCTCGAAGAATTTTTCAAAAACAATCCCATCCGCTACTTCGACGCCGAAAGCATGGCGGAACTCGGCAAAAAAATCGAATGCACCAGCGAGCACAAAAACGAAATGCTCGCCGCACTGGCGGATTTCGTTCATTTAGATCCGGAGTTCCCGCAGGTTGAAAACAAGGTGTTCAAGGAATGGAACAAGCTTGAACTGGTTCCGGGCATGGAGCGCGATGACGTCATTGCCTACGTGGAATCCATGCGCTCTGCGAACCCGGCGGCCGATCTGGCCTTCTACGCCGCGCGCGACATGAGCCGCTGCGACTGGGCCCCTTTTCTCAAGGCGGCCTTCGAACGCAACCCGGTCAGCATTGAAGCCGCCAGAGATCTCCGCGAAAGCTCCCTTTTGCAGCTTCTGAAAAACATGTCTTCCGAATCGATTTATGACGGCCCGCGCCTCGCACAGCCTGATGAGGTCTGGAACTATCAGACCGGCGACGGCCTCGAAAAAGCCGTTCTCTTTGCCTGCGTCTGGAAACACCGCCATCCGGAGGATGAAATCCGGCTGACCGTTCAGCCGGATCAGGTGGAGCTGGAATTCGCCGGACAGACCGAGACCCTCGGCTCATCCAAAAACCTGACCGCTCAATTCTCGCGATAAGCCGCCCCGCCGGTTTAGTCGCAGGGTGCCGGTTCTGAACAGTCGAGCCGTTAATCTGCGCATGGTTGAGCGCAACCACTTCAACGCTTGCGGCCTGCAGCCGGGTTTCATCCCGCAGCGGAGCGGCACATCCTCAACAGAAAAATGTATGTCATCTTTCAGGAAAAACAGGAGCTGAGAACCGGTCTTCCCGGTTCGCAGCATTCCCCTTACAACCGGACTTTTGCCGATCTTAGGATTGACATTCAACCCGTAATTGCGACTATTTTGCCAGTATTTCGGAGGCCGTGTGATGGATATCAATGTAACCGCATCTGCTCAAAAAAAACTGGCGTCCATGGTTGATGAAAACAAATTTCTTCGGCTGGGCGTGAAACCCGGCGGATGTGCAGGAATGACGTATTCCGCCGTGCTGGACGAAGCGGACACCGCAAACGACGAAGTCGTCTATGAAAACGGTCCGGTGCGCGTACTGACCCATGTGCGTTTTCTGCCCCTGCTCGACGGGCTGAGCATTGACTATTCCGATGATCTGATCCGTCCCGGTTTTGTGCTCACCAATCCCAATGTGGACCAGTCGTGCGGATGCGGATCGAGCTTCAAAACCGACGACGCAGCCTGCCGGGAGTGCTCCGCATGAAAGAGCCCGAATCCATTTTGGGCGGCGAGTCCGTCTACTGTATTAATCAGGCGCAGCTCAACGAAGCCGTCCGCCTCTGCGAAAACGACCCGCAGTCCGCACCGCGCCTGCAGTCGTTTATAAAAAAAGCACAGGACGAGCTGAGCCGTAACGAACAGGCCGCTCTCGCCTTCGTCCTGATTGAACAGCTCAGAACCTCGGCGGATTAAGCAATCGGCGCAACTTCGCGGTTCCAATTTTCGCCGGCATCAGTAGACTCCCCTGCATGAGAATCAATCCATTTAAAGCATGGCGGCCCGCCGGTGATCTGGCGGAAAAAATTGCATCCCTTCCCTACGATGTCGTGACGACCCGGCAGGCGCGCGAACTGGCGGCGGACAACCCGCTCTCCTTCCTGCACGTCGTCCGCCCCGAAATCGATCTGCCCGACGGCACCGACCCCTACGCCGGCGCCGTCTACGCCAAAGCGGTCGAAAATTTTAACAGGCTAAAGGCCGACGGCTCACTCCTCCGCGAAGAAAAGCCCTGCTTCTACCTCTACAGCCAGCAGATGGGCGAACACGTCCAGTACGGCATTGTGGGCGGCTGCCACATTGAGGACTACGAAAACGGGCGGATCAAAATCCACGAAAAAACCCGCCGCGTCAAAGAGCAGGACCGCACCCGCCACGTCAGCGAACTCAACGCCAACACCGGCCCCGTGTTTCTCACCTATCGCGACAGCGATGTCATCACGACCATGATGGAGCAGATTGCCGAAACCGAACCGCTTTATCAACTGACCGCCCCCGGCGGCATCACTCATACCGTCTGGAAAATCGAGGAAGCCGGCGCGTTCGTCACCGCCTTTGCCGATGTGAACGCCTTTTATGTGGCCGACGGGCATCACCGCTCCGCCAGCGCCGCCGCCGTCGGCCGCCAGCGCCGCGAGGCCAACCCCGCTCACAACGGCAACGAACCCTACAACTGGTTCCTCAGCGTCATCTTCCCCGCCGGGCAGCTCAACATCCTGCCCTACAACCGCGTCGTCCTCGACCTCAACGGTCAGGACCGGGACACATTTTTCCAGGCATTGGAAAAACCCTTCACCGTTGACCGCAGCGGCAAGAAGATTCCGGATGCGCCCGGCTCGGTCTGCATGTACATCGACGGCGAATGGATGGAACTGACACCGAACGAGGCCGTTTCCGATGATCCGGTCGATTCACTCGACGTCAGCGTTCTGCAGAATCGCCTGCTCGCTCCAATCCTTGGAATCGACGATCCGCGTGAAAGCGACCGCATCGACTTTGTCGGCGGCATTCACGGCACCGCTGAGCTGGAACGCCGCGTGAACGACGGCGAAGCCGTCGTCGCCTTCTCCCTCCATCCCGTCACGCTCGACCAGCTCATGGCCGTCGCCGACGCCGGATTGCTCATGCCGCCCAAAAGCACCTGGTTCGAACCCAAACTCCGCTCCGGACTTTTGGTGAACACGTTAGATTAGAAGCCGCGTTCGTGTAACGTAAACGCGACGTCCTCGTCGCGTTCCAATCCAGCTCAGTAACGCGACGAAAACGTCGCGTCTATGCTCTTCCAGTGGTTGGAAAAAGTC
>CAZITJ010000034.1:0-17672 GCA_964542135.1 uncultured Verrucomicrobiota bacterium | reverse complement strand
ATCAGCTGAAAGAGGTGTTGTGAAAATCAATCAGAAATCCATTGGCCGCGGGCATCCCGTCTATCTGGTGGCGGAACTGTCGGCCAACCACGGCGGTTCGTTTGAGCGCGCGGCCGATACCGTCCGGGCGGCCGCCGAGGCGGGTGCCGATGCCGTTAAACTGCAAACCTATACCGCCGATACGGTCACGATCGACTGCGATCGGGATTGCTTTAAAATCAGCGGCGGCACCATTTGGGACGGATACAATCTCTATCAACTGTATCAGGAGGCGTTTACACCCTGGGAGTGGCACGCGGATCTGCAGCGCATCGCCCATGCCTGCGGCCTCGATTTTTTTTCCACGCCGTTTGACAACACCGCCGTGGATTTTCTGGAGAATCTCAACGTGCCCTGCCACAAGGTGGCCTCTTTTGAAATTGTCGATCTGCCGCTGCTGAAAAAAATCGGTTCCACCGGCAAGCCCGTTATCCTGTCCACCGGGATGGCGTCCAAAGGCGAAGTTCAGGAGGCGGTTGATACGCTCAGCGGCGCGGGCTGCCGGGAACTGGTTCTGTTGAAATGCACCAGTTCCTATCCGGCCGACCCGGGCGATGCCAATCTGCGGACGATCCCTGATTTGACCCGGCGTTTCGGCTTCCCGGCAGGCCTGTCCGATCATACGCCGGGGATCGCGGTGTCGGTTGCCGCTGTTGCGCTGGGGGCCTGCCTGATTGAAAAACATTTTACGCTGGACCGTTCCGCCGGCGGACCGGACAGCGTGTTTTCGCTCGAACCGGATGAATTCCGGCAGCTTGCCGAGGAAGTGCGCGTTGCCGAGCGGTCGCTGGGCGAAATCTGTTACGGCGGGACGCCCTCGGAGGAGAAGACAAAAGCGCACAGACGGTCTCTGTTTGTTGTGAAGGACGTGAAAAAGGGTGAGCCGTTTACACCTGAAAACGTACGTGTGATCCGTCCCGCCGACGGACTGCCTCCCCGCGAGCTGGACACGGTCCTGGGGAAAAAGGCTGCAGAAGACATTTCCTTCGGCACGCCGCTGCGCCGCGATCTGCTGGCCTAGCCTGATCGATTCATAAAAACGGGCGGAAACGGGTTACTGCAGTTCAGCGGGCAGTTCGAGTTCGTCGTCGGATACCGGCTTTGGTTTTTCAGCAGGCTGTTCATCTTCCTGCACGGCTTCCTGCTGCTCCACGGTGGCTTTTTCGGCCTGGAAAAACTTGTTGAGCTGATCCGCCGCCCGCTGCGCTTTGGCGGTGTCGCCTTTAAGTCGATAGGCCTGAAAGAGACCCATCCATACGCGTCCGCTGCGCGGGGTGATCTGTGCGGCCCGTTCCATGTTCTCGATACCTTTGGACAGTTTTTTCTGCAGAATCTGGCTTTGGCCGAGTCCCTGCCAGGCGCCGGCCATATCGGGGGTGTTTTTGACCAGCAGCCGGAAAATGGATTCGGCTTCCTGCGGACGGTTGAGGGCCAGGTACAGTCCGCCGGCACCGATCAGCCGCGACGGATTGCCCGCCTTGAAAAACCCTTTGCTTTCCTCCCGGTAGGTCCGCCGGGCTTCTTCGAGAACGCGTACGCCGTACTGCTGAATCGACGGGTCGTTGATGAGGCCCTCATACTCGGGCAGATCGCGCACCAGAATGATGGTGGCCCCGTCAAAGTAGACCATTTTCCAGGCGCGGGATCCGATCAGCCGGCCGGCGAGTGCACCGGCGTCAGGCCAGCATCCGTTGAGGACAACGGCGTGCGGATTCCAGTCGCTGAGAATGGTTTTCCATGCTGCGGCCCGGCCGAGCAGGGCATTGTTCAGCAAGCGGTAAAAATCCGGACCGTAGAAGGTTTTGCGGGTGTCGCAGAAGATTTTCTGTTCCGGATTCTGTGTGGCGATGTATCCGCCGTCGTGGGCGATATTCATGATATCGCGGGGGAAGTCATCGCGGGCGAGAATGCCCGCGGCGGCGACGGGGAAGGCATCCTCCTGCACGCCGAGGCCGAAGCGGGAGGCGCTGCCGATACGGACATAGGAACGGTTGGTGATCAGTGAACCCAGCGAGGCGAGGATCAGAACCAGTGTGATCCCCGTCATGATGTCCTGCTGCAGCTCTTGACCGGTCTTCAGGAAGGTGCTGACGGTTCGGTTCAGATAATCTCCGACGGCGTTGAAACTCAGAATCAGGAACGGAAAGGCGAGGAACGCGAACAGATGCAGCGAGCCGATCGAACGGACCGTCAGGAAGGCGCCGACCAGGGCCAGCAGGGTGATCATGGCGGGCAGTTTTTTCTGCAGCGTGATCAGTCCGCCCGCACCGAGAATCAGCGCGAAGATGGTCAGGCTGGTAATAAAGCCCTGCGGGAAGAAACTGCTGAAGAGCGAAATCCACTCCAGATTCTCTGTGCCCGTCAGAATATGCCAGTTGCCCAGCACATGCCGGTGCAGATTGATCAGATTGGGGTTTATCAGGGTTACAGCCAGCGCGACGCCGGAGAGGGCGAAAAGTTTGCCGGTCAGCGGCGTGACCATGGAGGTTCGCGATGCACTGCGGGTTTCCTGCCAGTTTTCGATGGCGAAGAAAAGAATCAGCAGCGGGCCGAACAGAAACGAGGGGTGCATGTTTGTCCACAGAACCTGCAGGATGAGCAGGATCCCGGCCAGCAGGCCGAAGTTTCCGGTGCGGTAGAGAAGGGTAACAAACAGCGCGGTGAAGAGCATAAAAAACGCTTCGGGGCCCGGATTGAAAACCGGCAGCATCAGCTTGGCGCAGAGCAGCAGCGCCAACGCCTGACTGATGCGTCCGCCCCAGTCGCGGCCGAACCGGAACATCAGAAGAAAGGCGGCGAGCACCGCCGCGACATGCAGGAGGGTGATCAGGCCGGCCCCGCCCAGGGTCCAGAGCTGAAACACGAGTGTATTGTAGAGCGGATGCATGTTGATCCAGGTTTCGCCGTCCATGGTGTAGGAAAGCGGGTCGGTTCCGGTCTCGCCGGCCTGTCCCAGCGCGATGTGTGTGAAGATATCCCCGCTGCTGATTGTGCGGATGCCGGTGGCGGCCAGAAGTGTGAATCCGAGAACGACGAGAAGGATGCCAAGCTGCTTTTTCATGCTCATAGAATAGGTCTCCTAATTGAAAAACACGTGGTCGGATTGTAAGTGATCAGGCGATGAAGACAAGCAGGAAAGAGAACGAGTCTTCGTGCGGTTTTTACCGGTCTTAAAACAGGTCGAGCTGGGGGCCGGGGGGTGGTTTTCGCCGCGGCCGTTTGCGGGCGATTTTCGGAGCGCCTTCGGGTTCGAATTCGCCTTCCTCCAGATTGCGCAGAATCTCGCCGGCCCGGTCGATGACGGGCTGCGGCAGGCCGGCCAGACGCGCCACGTGAATGCCGTAGCTTTTGTCGGCGGCGCCGGGGACAATTTTGCGCAGGAAGGTGATCTGGTCGCCCCGTTCCTTGACCAGCACATTGGCGTTCTGAACGCCGGGAAGTGTGCGGCTGAGATCGGTCAGTTCATGATAATGGGTGGCAAACAGGGTTTTAGCGCGCAGGGCGGGTTCCATACACAGGAATTCGGCCACCGACCAGGCAATGGAGATGCCGTCGAAGGTGCTGGTGCCGCGGCCGATTTCGTCGAGCACAATCAGGCTGTTCGGTGTGGCGTTGTTGAGGATGTTGGCGGTTTCCTGCATTTCCACCATAAATGTGGATCGGCCGCGGGCCAGATCGTCGCTGGCGCCGACGCGGGTGAAGACGCGGTCGATCAGGCCGATTTCGGCTTCGGCGGCGGGCACGAAGGAGCCGATGTGCGCCATGATGGCGATCAGCGCCACCTGCCGGATATAGGTGGATTTGCCGGCCATGTTGGGGCCGGTGATGATGATGAGCTGGTGATCGGAGCCGTTGAGCAAGGTGTCGTTGGGCACGAAACGCTCGGCGGCGGGCATCTGTTCGACGACCGCATGGCGGCCGTCGCGCAGCCGCAGTACACTGCCGTCGGTCATCGCCGGACGCACATACCGGCGGGTCAGGGCGTTTTCCGCGAAGGCCGCCAGCACATCGGTTTCCGCGACGGCCCGGGCCGTGCGCTGAATCCTGTCGATCTCGGCGGTCACCTCGTCGCGGATCTGACAGAACAGCTCGTATTCAAGGGTCTCGGCCCGTTCCTGTGCGCCGAGAATTCTGTTTTCGTAGTCCTTCAGTTCCGGGGTGATAAACCGTTCGGCATTGGCCATGGTCTGCTTGCGGATATAGTCTTCGGGCACCAGCGGGAGATTGCTTTTGGTGACCTCGATGAAATAGCCGAACACCTTGTTGTAGCGGATTTTCAGGGATTTGATCCCGGTTCGTTTCTGCTCGGCGTTCTGAAAATCGGCCAGCCACTGCCGGCCCGAGGCACCCGCTTCGCGCAGCGCATCGAGTTCGGCCGACCAGCCGCGGCGGATCATGCCGCCCTCGCGGACCGTGACGGGCGGTTCATCATCAATGGCCTCTTCAATCCGTTTTCCAAGGGTTGGAAGCGGTTCAATGGATTGTTCCAGGTCCCGGAAGGGGGCCTGTTCAGCCAGCCGCTTTTTCAGTGCCGGCAGGCCGGCAAGTGAATCGCCCACGGCGCGCAGATCGCGTGCATTGCCGCCCCCCGAGCCGAGGCGGGAGAGAATCCGCTCCAGATCCCGCAGGCTGCCGAGCAGGCCGCGGACATCGTTGAGCAGGGGGCGGTTGTCGACAAAGGCCTGTACGGCACTGTGCCGGGCGCGGATGGCGTTCAGATTGCGCAGCGGCCGCACGATCCATTCGCGCAGCAGACGGGCCCCCATGGCGGTGCGGGTGGCGTCGAGCACTGCCAGCAGGGTGGCGGCCGGCCCGGTGCGGGCGGCCCCGAGCGGGGTCACCAGCTCCAGGTTCGTGACCGTGGCTTCGTCGAGCAGCATGTAGTCGTCCGGGTTCTTGACCTGAATACGGCGGACGTGTGTGAGCGTGCGGTGCAGCTCCGTCTGCACGTAGTGGAGGATGGCGCCGGCGGCGCGCAGGCCGCGCGGGGCGCCGTCGCAGCCGAAACCCTTCAGCGAGTGGACGTTGAAATGGCGCAGCAGTGTCTCTTCGGCGTTGGCGGCTTCGAAGGTCCAGTCTTCGCAGACCGTCATCAGTGTATCGCCGAGCACCGCCTGAATTTCGTCCTGATCGGCGGCGGCTTCGGCGATGATGCATTCCTGTGGGCGGCAGCGCGCGAGGTGGCCGGTTACGTCGTCGGCCTCGGCGGATTCCTCGATCCAGAACGCCCCGGTCGAGAGGTCGAGCATGGCGAGTCCGAAGCCGTCCTTTTCATGGACGAGTCCCGCCAGCCAGTTGTTGGCCGTGCGGTCGAGCGCCGTTTCGTCCAGCACGGTGCCGGGGGTGACGATTCGTGTGATTTCGCGCCGGACAATGCCTTTGGCGGCGGCGGGATCTTCGACCTGCTCGCAGATGGCTACTTTTTTGCCCGCATCGATGAGTCCGGCCAGATAGGTGTCGGCCGAATGAAAGGGCACGCCGCACATCGGGATTCCGTTGCGCCGGGTGAGTGTGATGTCGAGGATGCGGGCCGCCTCTTTGGCATCATCCATGAACATTTCATAGAAGTCGCCCAGACGGAAAAACAGCAGAGTGTTTTCCGGCAGTCCGCGCCGCAGCCGCCGGTACTGATCCATCATCGGTGTGCTTTTTTTCGACATCGGTGGGAAAATCTAACAAAGCATTCTGTGGCTGTCGAATCCCGAACCGGGGGAAGGGTGCGACCGCCCGCACGACGGACGGGTTCGTGCCGTTTGCACGGCGGGGATTAGTCCGCACGGATCTGTGCGGCGCGTCCGCGGTACATAAACGCGTAGAACATTTCGAGATAGCGGCGGGTTTCGAGCCGTTCGATGTGATTGATGTGTTTCCAGAATCCGTAGACGCGCGAGAGGGTCAGCATGCGCTTGGCGTACAGATCCCAGGTGTAGGCCTCGGCCACGCGCCGCAGGCCGCCTTCGGAGACGTGCTGCCAGTGCCCGGGATCGCGCCGGCCGGCGGCGAAAAATCCGGCCATACGGGCGGCGGCTTCGGCGCCGCGGTCGGGATTGATGTGAAAGCCGGAGCGGCCGTCTTCGATGATTTCGAGCGGGCCGCCGTAGCAGGTGGCAAAGACAGGCAGGCCCGAAGCCATGGCCTCGATAACGGTCAGGCCGAAGGCCTCGAAGTGAGCCGGCTGAACAAAGATGCCCTTGCGGTCGGCGATGACGCGGTAAAGCTCGCCGTTGAACACTTTATCGGAGAGCGAGTTGACCCAGCGGACGCGATCGTGCAGCCCGTGCTGGTTGATGAGCTCGTGCATGCGGCGGGCCTGGGCCTGCTCCTCGGCATCGGAGGAGGTCTCGGGGTCGACCTTGCCGGAGACGAGAAAGAGATTGGCTTCGTCCTGCAGCTCGGGGGAGCCGGCATACCACTCGAGCAGGCCGGAGACGTTTTTGACGCGGTCGAGGCGTGACATGGCGAAGATGAGCGGCTTGTCGCGGTCGGTCAGTTCGCCGCAGGCGTCGGCGGCGGGCGGACCGTAGATGAGCTCGTCGATTGGCTCGTGCAGGGCGGTGAGGCGGCTGTCCCGGTCGGTGCAGCTGAAATAGACGTCGGCGTCGGCACCGGGAGAGATGATGTTGAATTTGGGATCGAAAATGTCGACCCCGTGCAGCACGCGGAAGAGTTCGGGCATGGTGAAGGCGGTGTAGCTCTCATACTGTCCGATGCTGTTGTCGGTACCGGCGATTTCCTGATAGGTGCTGGTGATGATAAAATCGGCGGCGTTCATGGCGATGAGGTCCGCGGTGAACTGGCAGGAGAAGCGGTAGTCCTCTTCGTGGTCTTTCCAGTTGAGCGCGGAGTAGAGATATTTTGTTTTTTCGAGCGCGTGGGCGATGTTGCACTGGGTGATGCCGAGGCTCTGGGCGAGCAGGGTGGCGACGAGGTTGCCGTCGGAGTAGTTGCCGATGACGACGTCGGGCTTGCCGCCCATTTCGGCGAGCAGTTCGGGTTCGACATCGCGCGCGAAGCGTTCGAGGTAGGGCCAGATTTTAAAACGGGAAATCCAGTGCGGGACGGTTTCTCCGGTTTCGGTGCGGAAGGGGACGCGCAGGATCCAGGCCGATTCCGTTCCGGTGATGAGTTCCTTGCGCAGGTTGCAGGAGGTGTCTCCGGCCTCCGGAATCAGGCGGGAGACGACGATGATGACGGGCTGGATGTCGAGACCCTGTTCGTAGAGGTCGTTGCGCATCTGCCGTTCGAGGGCGCGCACCTGGTCGAGAATATAGACAACCTGTCCGCCGGTGTCCGGCAGCCCGAGCACATTGGACTGGCCGAAGTAGCCGTGCGGGGAGAGGATGGCCAGTTTGGAGATCATCGGGATGCGGGCGAGAAATTCTTCGAGCGGCTGCGGAGCGGGCGCCTGGAGCAGATCGAGCAGCAGGCCCATCATGTCGAGCGTTTGAGCGGCGGTGCGGCCCCAGCCGGGCTCGAAGCAGGGGTCGGGCAGGCGGCCGGCGAACTCGTTCCATTCGGTGTCGGGCGCGATGCTGCGCAGGTGCTTGACGGCGGCGCGCAGCGCCCGCTGCAGGTCGCTTACATTCTGAACCTGGCGGTTGAGCAGCAGCGGAACGTTGTTGTATTCGTGGAGCAGCAGGAAGTCGAAGAGCTGCTGACGCCCTTCCTCCCCGCTGAGTCCGTTGGAGAGGTGGCGGTTGAGGAATTCGACGCCGTGGCCGATGGAATCGGGTTCGTTCATGACGGGCAGGCCGTGCTCAAAGGGTTTGAGATCCAGTTCAGGCATCCAGGTTTCATCCGGCTGTCCGGCACCCTGTTTTTCTTTGGCTTCGAGAAATTCACGCACGGTGATGTCTTCGCACCAGACCGGATCGGTGTAAAAGACGAGCCAGTGCCAGTCGGCCACGCCGAGGCGGACGGAGAGCATGATGCGGGAATCGAAGGCCAGAGCTTCTTCGGCGTGCGTAAAAATGCGCTGGATCCGGGTGTCGCGCAGGCGGGCCCCTTCATCGGTTGCGATGTAGGATTCAAGCCGGTCGGCGATTTCAGTGCGCAGCAGCAGGGTGCGTCCGCTGTCGAGAATCTGTCGCAGCATGGGATAGACCGCGGGACGAAGGTCTTCCACTTCCTGTTGGATGGTTTTGATCATAAGTCGATTTCTGTCTGGTGTGAAGTGCAGGCCGGAAAACCGGGTTTTCAGTTTCCCCTGTACGGACCGGCCCGGAAACCCGGCCCGTTAGCGAATAGGCTGAAACCTATCTGAATGCGGCGTGTCTTCCAAGCGGGGATTCTGCCGCCTTTTTGTTTTTTTTGCGCACCGGTTTGGTTGCGTGAGCCGATCGGGCTGGGGGTATTCGAAGAGCGATCTCAGGGTGGACCGGATTGCAGGGTGTCCGACCGTCTGATGAAATTGAACCTGTAATGAGGTTGAACGCAGAAAGGAGAGAAGGATGTTACGACTTATGCAGCCTGTGATCGGAAGCCGTCTGGCGGCGGACGATGGATCACTTGGATCCGTGAAGGATTTTCTTTTTGATGAGGATCACTGGACGGTGCGGCATCTTGTCGCGGATACGGGGCATTGGCTGCCGGGCCGCAAGGTGCTGGTGTCGCCCGTATCGGTGAAGGAGGTCGATTGGGTCAGTCGGAAGGTGTTTCTTTCGCTGACCGCGGACGATGTGAAAAAGGCGCCGGAACTGGATAAGGATGCGCCGGTATCCAGAGCCTATGAGCGCCGCTGGTATGATGCCTATGGCTATCCCTATTACTGGGGGTCTGTGGATGTCTGGGGCGGCGGCGGGATTTATCCGGCGGATCTTGTTGCTGCAGAGCAACCGTCTGTTGCGTCTCAGGAACACAAGGATCCGGAGGACGAAGACCGGATTCTGCGATCCGCTTCCGAGGTTTCCGGCTATCACATTCAGGCCGCTGACGGGGAGATCGGCCATGTCGATGATTATATTTTTGACGATGAAACATGGACCATTCGTTATCTGGTGGTGGATACCCGCAACTGGTTGCCGGGTCGCAAGGTGCTGCTGGCTCCGGGCTGGCTGGATGCGATTCACTGGGCGGAGAGCGATGTGACGACCTCGCTGTCGCGCGAAGCCGTTCAGAATGCACCGGAGTTTGATCCGTCGGTTCCGGTCAATCGGGAATATGAACAGCGGCTGTACGATTATTACGGTCGGCCCGTCTACTGGCAGAACTGACCCGGAGGACTCGTTATGGAGCATTATAAGTATATTATTGTCGGCGGCGGAATGGCGGCGGACGCGGCCGCGCAGGGAATCCGGAAAGAGGATACGGACGGTTCCGTGCTGATCTTATCTGCTGAACTTCATCCGCCGTACAATCGTCCGCCTCTGTCTAAAGACACGTGGACTGACAACATGCCGCTGGAGGACCTTTATTGTCATACAAAGGAACACAATGTAGATGTTTTGACCGCTCGCCGGGTTGAAACCATCAACCCGCAAGAGAAATCGGTCCGGGATCATGCTCAGCTGTATACCTATGACAAACTGCTGCTGGCCACGGGCGGAGCGCCGGTTGAACTGCCGTTTTCGACCAATGACCGGGCGGTTTATTACCGCACCATGGATGATCTTTGCCGGGTCAAGACGATGGCGCAGACCACGGAGCATTTTGCGGTGATCGGCGGGTCCTTCATCGGCTGCGAAATGGCGGCGGCGCTTTTGTCCGCCAAAAAAGAAGTCACGATGATTTTTCCGGAAACATCTCCGTTCCGGCGGCTTTTCCCGAAAGAAGTGTCAGTGGATCTGTTGCGGCTGTTTGAAGAACAGGGCGCGGAGATGGTCCCCGGCGTGAAGCTGTCGGATATGTGCTGCGGTTCAACGCAGTGCCGGCTTAAGCTGGAGAACGGTCAAATTCTGGACGCCGGTGCGGCCGTCATCGGAATCGGCGTCAAGCCGAACACGGAGCTGGCGGAATCCGCCGGGCTGAAGACGGAGGACGGCATTGAAGTGAATCGTCAGTTACAGACAACCCATCCGGATATTTATGCCGCCGGTGATGCCGTTCGGTTTTATAACCCGGCGCTGGATCGGTTCATGCGGGTGGAGCATGAGGACCATGCGCTGCAGTCGGGAAAGACGGCCGGTCGCAATATGGCGGGGCAGAGTCTGGCGTATGATCATCTTCCGTTTTTCTATTCCGATTTGTTCGGCCGGAGCTGTGAGGCCGTCGGGGTGCTGGATTCTTCCCTGCAAACGGAAGAAATCTGGAACGGGATCGATAAACCGGGCGTCTGGGCGTACCTTGAAGATCGGCGGGTCTGCGGGGTGCTGATGTGGAATCTTTCGGGACGTACAGAACTGGCTCGGGCGCTGATTGCCGAGCCGGAGCCCTTATCCGCAAACGAACTGAAGCTTCGGCTGGGAACATTCATTGCTGAAGAGTCCGAATGAACCGCAGGGTTTGCAGGCGGTGATTCGTCCCCTCTGCAATCCGGATGCGCTCGCGTCCCCGAGGATTGGTTCTTTGCTTATCACGCTTCTTTTGTAACGGTACGGCCGAAAGATTTTTATGGAATACTCAGAATCAGTTTCTGCCGGCAGGCAGCCGCCGGATTCATCGGATCGCCTCCGCATGGGCGGTGTGCGGGATCACGACATTCTGGATGTGCTTGCTTTCCTGGATGTGGCCGCCGTGCTGACCGACCTGGATGGACGCATTCAGGATACGACGGAGGCTTTTCGCAAACTGATTGCAATCGATGAATCGGAACTGAAAAACCAGTTGATCCAAACCGTCTTTTCCGGGCGGCTGACCCCGGGGGAAACAGACCGGACGCTGTACGCCGAAATGACCGACTGTCTGGACGATCCATCCGCCGGACTGCATTCAGACCGAACGCTTTGTCTGGTTTCCGGGGCGGGGGACTTAAAGTGGGTCCATCCTTACATCCGCACGGTTCACGAAGCGGATGGCCGGCCGCAGCGCCGGCTGCTTGTGCTGCACGACATCACCTCGCTGTACCATGCCCGCCGGGCTGCCGAACGGAAAGATCGCAACTACCGCATGCTGGTCGAACAGGCCAATACCGTTGTGATGCATGTGGATGCCGGCTTTTCCATTCAGTTTATAAACGCCTTCGGCGCCAATCTGTTTCAGTTTTCGCGCGATGAGCTGGAAGGGCGGTCTCTGTTCGACACGATCATTCCGCCGCGGGATCCCGCCGGTGCGGATCTTCATGCTCAGCTGCATGAAATGATCGCGGCCCCGGAGCTGCACGGCGACTTTGATCAGCAGAACCGGTGTGCCGACGGGTCATGGATCTGGATTCACTGGGCGGTGCGGGCGGTGCGCAATGAGCAGGGAGGTGTCGAAGGACTGCTTTGCATCGGCACCGAAATCACCCGCCGCAAGCATGCGGAAATCCGGGCCGACTGGTATATGCGGCGCTCCCGCCATCTGGCCGACGAACTGCTCCGCACCGAAGAGCGGGAGCGTGCGCGGATTGCGCAGTATCTGCATGATCAGGTGATCCAGATGCTGTCGCTGGCCAATATCCGCATGGGCGGCATTCTCGCCGGGCAGAGAACCGCCGCAGACAGTGACGGCGGAACCCGCCAGTTGACAGAAGTCCGCCGTCTGATTGAAGATGCCATCGGCGAATGCCGGTCCATGATGGATGAACTGGTTCCGACGCTCCTGCATGAGGTGGGGCTCGGTGCCGCGCTGACGCATCTGGTTGAACAGCAATGCGGGCTGGAGGGCCGATCCATCCGCGTGGACGACCGATCCGGAAAACGGCCCTTTTCCCGCCGGATTCGCGAGCTGTTTTTCCAGAGCACGCGCGAGCTGCTGATGAATGCACTCAAGCACGCCGGCCCCTGCGAAATCATCATCCGGATTACAGCCGATGAAAAAACGGTCGAGGCGGCCGTTTCGGATAACGGAGCCGGGTTTGACCCGGACAACCCGGAGTGTTCCGCGGAGATCGACGCCGGCGGCTTCGGGCTGTTCAATATCCGCGAACGGCTCGCAAGCCTCGGCGGCGTTCTGACCATTGATTCCGCGCCGGGCAAAGGAACGCGCGCTGCAATTTCCGTCCCGATTTCGAACCCCTGACCCATCAGGTTTCCGGAAGCCGTTTCTCAGAGCCTCCCCGATAGATTCTTTCTGCCGGGAATGATTGTATGGCGCACGTACATGAAACCCACCCAACCGAAAGGATTCATATGAAGCAGCTCAACGAACTGTTCAAAAGCGACGACTGGAAAACCGAAAAACACGTGCCGGTCATCGACGCGCCCGACACCGTTCAAAAGAATGAATATTTCACCGTCAGCGCCGCGGTCGGAAAAGAAGTGGACCATCCCAACACCGTGCCGCACCACATTCGCTGGATTGAACTGTACTTTCTTCCGGACGGCAAAGACACCCCCGTGCAGATTGCCGCCGTTGAGTTTTCCGCGCATGGCGAACAGGCACCCGAAGACGATGAAAAGGGAATCTATACCTGCTCCTGTGCATCCGCCGGAATGAAAATCGCCGGCCCGGGCACGCTGATGGCCTCTTCATACTGCAATATCCACGGGCTCTGGCAGTCGTCCAAAGCCATTGCCTGCCGGTAAACAAACAGCAAAGGAGAATACCATGAGAGCGAACGTGATTGAGGAAAAATGCACCGGATGCGGACTCTGTCCGGATATCTGTCCGGATGTGTTCGAGCTCGACGGAGCCACCGCATCGGTAAAGACCGATCCGGTTCCGGACGGCAGCAAAGATGAATGCACCGAGGCGGCGGAAAGCTGCCCGACGCAGGCCATTGAACTGACGGGATGAATGCGATGAACCGCAAAGTGGTTGTGGTCGGGGCCGGCGCGGTCGGCTCGACGTTTGCCTATGCACTGACTCAGGACGGAACCGCCCGTGAAATCGTGCTGATTGATAAACAGCAGGAGCTGGCCGAAGGACAGGCGCTGGATCTGTCGCACGGACTGCCGTTCCTGCCGCCGGTGTCTGTCCGGGCGGGCGACGCATCCGATTATGCCGACGCCCAGCTCATTGTCATTACGGCCGGTGCGCAGCAGCAGCAGGGCGAGACCCGACTGGACCTGCAGCAGCGCAACGCAAAAATCATGGAGGCGATCATTGATGAGATTACCGCGCAGAAAACCGAAGCGGTACTGGTGGTCGTAGCCAACCCGGTCGATGTACTCACCCGGGCGGCCCTGCATCGCAGCGGCTGGCCGCGGGAACGGATTTTCGGGTCCGGCACGGTCCTTGATTCCAGCCGGTTCCGGAGCCTGCTCGGCAGGCACTGCGGGGTGAATGCGCACAACGTCCACGGATATGTGCTCGGTGAACACGGCGACAGCGAGATCATCCCGTGGTCTCTCACGCACATTGCCGGGGTGCCGATGACCGACTACTGCGCGCTGTGCGGGAAATGTCATGACCTGGATGAAATCAGAGACGACCTGTTGGAAAAAGTTCGCAACTCGGCCTATCACATCATTGATTACAAAGGCGCCACCAACTATGCCATCGGACTGGCCCTGGTGCAGATCACCCGCGCGGTTCTGCGCGATGAACGCTCCATTCTCACCGTCTCGGTGCAGCTTCAGGGTGAATATACCCTCAACGGCGTCTGCCTGAGCGTACCCTGTCTGGTTTCTTCTTCCGGCATTGAGCGTATTGTGGAAGGTGAGCTCGATGCAGAAGAGCTCAACCGGCTGAAAAAATCCGCCGCCGTTCTGGACGACGCGTGGGATTCGCTTCAGAACGGGAACGAATGAATGCGCCGGTTTTTGAAAACAGTGACGGCGCACCGGGCATGGAGTCTGGCGGCTGTCCTGGGCGCTTTGGTTCTGATTTCCTTCGCGGTTCCGCTGCTGGAGCCGTTTCGGCATGCGCTGTCCAACTACATCCGCACCATCTGGTGGGCCATCCTGCTCGGTCTGCTGCTCGGCGGTGTCATCGACCGGTTTGTTCCCGATGAAATGATCGGCCACCTTCTGGCCCGGCGGCGAAAACGAACCGTTGTACATGCGGCGCTGCTGGGGTTTCTGCTGAGTGCGTGCTCGCACGGCATTCTCGCGCTCGGCATGGAGCTGCATAAAAAGGGAGCCTCCACCTCATCGGTCATCGCCTTTCTGATGGCCAGCCCGTGGGCCAACCTGCCGCTCACCATCATGCTGTTCGGTTTCTTCGGCGCCGGCGCGGTTTTTATTATTCTGGCGGCTCTGCTGGTCGGCATCACCACCGGTTACATTTATCAGTTTTTGGAGAAAAAGGACTGGGTGGAATGTCGGGAAACGCCGACCCATGAGGACTCTTATTCCGCAAAAAACCATCTGAAGAAGCTGTGGAACAACTATTCGTTTTCAGCAACCCGCCTGAAGGAAGATGTCATCGGCATCTGGAACGGAGCGGTCTCGCTGGGCGGGATGGTCATGGGGTGGATTCTGCTGGGCATCGGCATTGCCAGCCTGGTCGGAGCCTATGTGCCGCAGGACTTTTTTCAGAACTGGATGGGGGCCTCCCTGCTCGGCCTGCTCATGACGCTGGCCGTCGCCACCGTCATTGAAGTCTGCTCCGAGGGATCGGCCCCGATGGCCTTTGAGATCTACCGCCAGACCGGCGCACTCGGCAACAGCTATGTCTTTCTGATGGCCGGTGTCGCCACCGACTACACCGAAATCGGCCTCATCTGGAGCAACATCGGCAAACGCGCCGCGCTCTTCCTGCCCCTCGTCACCGTCCCGCAGGTGCTTCTGCTCGGCTGGCTCGCCAATCTCTGGCTGTAAAAAAGTCCGGCAGCGGATTTTTATACGGGTTGGACGTGGCGCAGACCATCCTATCTGTGCACCGGCAAACAGCACGGCCGCCGACACGGCAGACAGATATGCTATTCTCACACTTCATGAAGTGTGAGAATACAGCCGGAACCGTCTATCCTGCTGCTTGGGATTGAAATGTTTCTGTAAACATTTCCAATGCCTGGAGGCAGAGGGTGCTGTACCGGAGCGCCGCGCGAAAACCTTCGACGGGACAGGCGGACGTCCCTGCCTTCGTTGAGGTTTCGACCTGTGCGACATATTAAAACAAACAGGCTAACTGACGGTCTGCACGAGCTCCCGGCAGAAGGCGGGCAGATCGGCGGGGGTGCGCGAGCTGATCAGCCGGGTGTCGTGGACGACTTCTTCGTCCACCCAGTGCGCCCCGGCGTTTTCCATGTCATCGCGAATGGCGAAAAAGGAGGTGGCTTTGCGCCCCTTGAGAATGCCGGCCGAACAGGCCATCCATCCGCCGTGGCAGATGAAGGCAATATGGCCGCCGCCTTCATGAACATCGCGAACCAGCCCGACGGTCTTTCGGCTGCGGCGCATGTGATCGGGCGCGTACCCGCCGGGAATCACAACCAGATCGATTTCGTCCGGGTCGATATCCTCCGCGGCCGCATCGCTTTTCACGGGATAGCCGTGTTTGCTGGTATAGGTTTTGCCGCCTTCGGCTCCGACAATCTGGACAATGACGCCCTCCTCTTTCAGCCGCAGATACGGCACCCACAGTTCGAGGTCTTCATATTGATCGGCCGCCAGAACAACAGCGCGTTTTTTCTTTTTATTCGTCATGGGAGTTCCTTTCGTTGCGGTTTTTCTGTTGGGACTCATCCTGCTTTTCATCTTGTTTCTGTTTTTTTATCCGGCCAGGTCCATTCGCGAATTTCAGGCATGTCCTGCCCGTGTTCGGTAATGTACTGCCGGTGTTCGATCAGTTTGTTTTTGAGTTTCTGTTTGATGTATACGCCGCGCTCCGGAGGGTGCGGCAGCCGGTCGATCACATCCATTACCAGATGAAAGCGGTCGAGCTCGTTGAGGACCGTCATATCGAACGGGGTGGTGATGGTGCCTTCCTCCTTGTAGCCGCGCACGTGAATGTTGCGATGGTTGGTGCGGCGGTAGGTCAGCCGGTGAATCAGCCACGGATAGGCGTGGAAAGCGAAGATGACCGGCTTGTCTTTGGTGAACAGGTCGTCAAAATCACGGTCGCTCAGTCCGTGCGGATGTTCGTTCTGCGGCTGGAGCTTCATCAGGTCGACCACATTCACCACGCGGATATTGATCTGCGGGAGTTCGTCTCTCAGAATCGAAACCGCAGCCAGCGTTTCGAGCGTCGGCACATCGCCGCAGCAGGCCATGACAACGTCCGGTGAAGTCTCCGGGTCGGAGCAGGCCCAGTCCCAGATGCCGATCCCCTGGGTGCAGTGCTGAACCGCCTCCTTCATGGTCAGCCACTGCGGGGAGGGATGTTTGCCCGCCACGGTGACATTGACGTAGTGACGGCTTCGCAGGCAGTGATCCATCACGGACAGAAGGCAGTTGGCGTCCGGCGGAAAGTAGGTGCGCACGATTTCCGATTTTTTGTTGACCACGACATCGATAAAGCCGGGATCCTGATGGGTAAACCCGTTGTGGTCCTGCCGCCAGACATGGGAGGCGAGCAGATAATTCAGCGAGGCGAGGCGATGGCGCCACGGAAGTTCCGCCGTCATTTTCAGCCATTTGGCATGCTGGTTGAACATGGAGTCGATGATGTGAATAAAGGCTTCGTAGCTGTTGAAGAGGCCGTGACGCCCGGTGAGCAGATAGCCTTCGAGCCAGCCCTGGCATTGATGTTCGCTGAGCACCTCCATGACGCGTCCGTCCGGCGCCAGATAAACATCGGTCGGCTGCAGCTCGCCGTTCCATTGACGGCTGGTTTCCTCAAAGACGGGCTTCCAGACCGTTGGAAATGGTTTCGTCGGGACCGAAGATGCGGACGTTGCGCTGTTTTTGATTCAGCTTAATCACGTCGCGCAGAAACGGGGCGAGCGTCCGTGTATCGCCGATTCCGGGCTCCCCGCGGCTGCGGATTTCGACGGCATAATCGCGGAAATCCGGCATGCGCAGGTCCTTGAGAAGCGTGCCGCCGTTGGCGTGCGGGTTGGCTCCCATCCGCCGCGGACCCTCGGGCGCGAGTGCAGCCAGCTCCGGCTTCAGTGTGCCCTGTTCATCAAACAGATCGTCCGGATGGTAACTGCGCAGCCATTGTTCGAGCAGGGGCAGGTGGTCGGGATGCAGGTTCGGTTTGAGCGGCACCTGATGCGAACGAAAGGAGTTTTCCACGGGTTTGCCATCGAGCTCTCCGGGACCGGTCCAGCCTTTGGGCGAACGCAGAATGATCATCGGCCAGCGGGGGCGTTCCGTGTTTCCGTCGGCACGGGCGCGTGTCTGGGCCGACTGAATCCGGCAAACCGCCTGATCGGTTGCGTCGATCATGGCTTCATGCATCGGCATGGGATCGTCTCCCTCCACGAGAATCGGATCCCAGCCGTACCCCTTCATCAGCTGCATCAGCTCATCCCGCGGAATGCGGTCGAGCAGGGCGGGGTTGGCAATCTTGTATCCGTTGAGGTGCAGAATGGGCAGCACCGCACCGTCGGTGACCGGGTTTAAAAATTTATTGGCGTGCCATGCGGTGGCCAGCGGACCGGTTTCGGCTTCGCCGTCGCCGACCACGCAGGCGGCAATCAGATCCGGATTGTCAAGAACGGCACCGAAGGCATGACTGAGGGAGTAGCCCAGCTCGCCGCCTTCGTGGATCGATCCGGGGGTCTC
>CAZITJ010000033.1:0-18536 GCA_964542135.1 uncultured Verrucomicrobiota bacterium | reverse complement strand
CTCCAGCGAGCCTGCGAGCGGCCCGAAGGCTCAGGCTCAGTGAGGTGGTAAATTAAAAATCATTGATCTGATATTACTCACTTGCATAGCGGCTGAGCCGGTCGGATTCAGCGATGCGCCAGATGAGCGCAAAACCGATGATGTGATTGTTTTCGGTTTTGACGAGCGGGCTGTCGGCAAACGCCGTTGCCGAACTGTTGTCCCAGCGGTAATACAGGCCCGCGAACCAGCGGTCGTTCAGCTTTTTCACGGCGTTGGCGGAAAAACTGAAGCCCGCGTATCCGCCGTCGGCGTGATATTCCGGTCGTTCCGCAGTCGCGTATTCGGCGGCCACATCATAGACATAGGCATTGTTCTCGCGGTTGGCGGCGAGCAGCACGGCATTGAGACCGAACGATATGCCGCGGTCTTTCAGTAAGGTGTTGTTGCGATACAGCAGTTTGACTCCGCCGCGAATTCCGCGATAGGCCATACCGAGATCGTCGGTTTCGAACGACACCGCCGCGCGGATGCCGGCGGTCAGATAAAACGGGTTGCGGGCGTCCCGCCCGTTCAGAAACAGCTTAACGCCCGGCCCGGCTTCCAGCACGCCCCCCAGTTCGGGCATGCCGCGGCGGGCCTCATTGTCGTCCGATACCGGCGGACTGCCGCTGAATGAGAGCGAGGTTTCGTGCCGGTCGCTTTGCCAGAAGATTCCCTTAACCCCCTCGCGGTTGGCCCGCACGGTTTCGCCGCGATAAATCAGATACGGAAGCGGAAGCACATACCAGGCATGCTCATCCGATCCGCGATAATGCGGCAGCCGCGCCGCGCCGCCGAACAGCCCGATCTCCCACAGCGGTTGTTCTTCCGGCCGTTTTTCCTCTTGAGCGGCCGCCGTAAAAAAAGGAAGTCCGCTCAGCAAACCAGCAATTATCAACTTTTTCATTCAATGCCCTTTGGCGGTACGACGCACTACGATCTGCCGATTTTTTGTTTTCCCGGCAGGCTTTACTACACCCCATTCAACAGCAGCAGATCGTCATAAAAAACACCAAAATGAACGAAAAGGAGCTCTTTTTTGTGCGTTTTCCTGGGCAATCTCTGTCGCTGAGCAGTCTTTGCGTTCCTTACGTTCTTTCGCGGTTACAATGCCCCGGCGCTTCCCGCACGGGGTATTTCGCGGGCAAACAGCTCTTTACATGCTTTTACAAACCAGCGCGGCGTTGATGCCGCCGAAAGCGAAGCTGTTTTTCAGAAATGCATTCACCGGCGTTTCGTGGATTTCGGTGATGTGCTCCACACCGGCGCAGGCCGGATCAATTTCGGTGAGGTTATGGGTTGGATACAACACCCCCTGCTCCATCATTTTGAGAGAGGCAATCAGTTCGATGGCGCCGGACGCGCCGAGCGTGTGCGCCAGGTTGCCTTTCAGGCTGCTGACCGGGGTTTGGCTTCCGAACACGGTCTGAATGGCCTCCACCTCTTTTTCGTCGCCGTGCAGCGTGGCGGTTGCGTGGGCGCTGATATAGTCGATCTGCTCCGGATTGAGCTGTGCCTCGGCAAGTGCGGTGCGCATGCAGCGAATCATCGATTCACTGTCGGACTGGCTGACATGCGTGCTGCTTCCGCAGGTGTAGTAGCCGGTCACCTCGCCGACAATGTTGGCGCCGCGGGCTTTGGCGTGCTCCAGTTCCTCGAGAACGAGAATACCGGCCCCCTCCCCGCAGACCAGGCCGTCGCGATTGCGGTCAAACGGTCGCGGCGTCTGCTGCGGCGCATCATTAAATCCGGTGGAGGTGGCGTAGAGAATGTCGAAAGAGCCGGTGACGGTCGGGTGCAGCTCTTCGGCACCGCCGCAGAAAACGATGTCCTGTCGTCCGCTGCGGATCAGATCGGCGGCGGTGCCGACGGCCTGCAGGCCGGACGCGCAGGCGGCGGCGGTGGAGAGAACCATTCCGCGAATGCCGATATACTGCGAGATGTTCATGGCCGTGGTGTGCGAAACGCACTGAAAAAATTTGGTGGAGTTCAGCAGGCTCAAATCGCGGTCCGGCAGCATGGTTTCAAATGTGTCGTTGATGCTCCCGGCGCTTCCCATGGTCGATCCGGTGACGCATCCGCAGCGTTCGCTTTCCATCGCGGCGGCATCCAGACCGCTGTCGAGTTCCGCCTGTTTCGCGGCCTGCGCGGCGAAGAGGCTCATGCGGCCCATGGAACGACGCTGCTGCCGCGGAATGGCTTTTTCGTTTTCCAGCGGAGCGGGCGCGCCCACCAGACTGTTCAACCCTTTATAATGGGTCCAGTCATCCATCCTGCAGACGCTGTTCCGGCCCGCCGCAAGCCCCTGCATCAGTGCGTCGACGCCGATGCCCAGCGGCGAAACACAGCCCATTCCCGTGACAACGACCCGTTTCATACCTCCAGCCTTTCGTGAATAAATGCATTGAGCTCCGATCGTCCCAGCAGCGACCGCACAACAATAAATGACGATATCATCGCGCCGACGACTCCGGGCAGCAGGGCGCTCTGTCCGGCTGCAAACAGATTGCGCCACGGCAGACGGCCGATCAGGTTGAACTGCCCGACCTTCTGTTTAATGCCGTAGGCGCTCCCGTCGGGAGAGTGCAGATAATCGCGAAAGGTCAGCGGTGATGCGCTGTCGAGTATGTCCAGATGACCGCGGAGTTCCGGCAGAGCCGCCTCGATGCGGGCGCGCATTCGCTGTGTCCTGCGTTCTTTCCATTCCGTATAGCCGGGCGGCCGGTCTCCGGTTCGCGAATCCGCCCACCGCGCGGTTTTGTCTGCGAAACACGGTTCGAACGCCGTCAATGTATGGCGGCGTTGTCCGCGAACGGTTTCCCGGCTGCGCATAATGACAATGGCCGATTCCCGCTCCGAGCCGGCGTCCAGCAGCGCATTTACATCTGCCGACGGAAAGAGAGACACGATCTGATCATCAAAGGCCGGTTCATCCGCCACAGCAAACAGCGTGAAAAACCCGGCGGACGGCTCAAAGGTTTCCACGCGGTGAATAAACCCGTTGCTCAGTCCCTCGTTCGGAAGGATGCGCAGAATATCGTGCGGATTGATCGTGAGCAGGCCGCTGTCGAATGCAACCTCGTCGCCGGATGTCAGCCGAACCTTTCCGATCTGCCGATCCTTCAGATCGAGACAGGCGTCAATCTCTGTGTTACAGGCCACATCAATGTCCAGAGCCTGAAACGCTTTTTTAAAAGCGCCCACAAACGCATCCCCGCCCTGCTCGACGCGTGCCACCGACTCGTAGAGTCCGTGGCACATGCGGCAGTGGGCTGCAAACGAAACCTCGGCCGGCGGCGTGCCGTAGCACATGGAAAAACCGCCCAGAACGGCCTTGAGCTGCGGATCGTCCGTCAGCGCATCCAGCGCCGCCTGCAGCGTAATAAAATCTTCATCGATCGGCTCCGGCGCGCAGTGAATGCGGCGTAAATCCATTGTCGCGGTTTTCTGCCGCACCGCTGCCACCTGCCGGAAATAGGCCGCCACCGCGTTGCGTTCCTGAGGAAACTGTTCCCCCAGTTCTTCAACGAGCTGTTCCCGGCACGCCGGAAAGACAATCTCGCGATTTTCATTTTCAAACACAAAGCGGTTGGCTCGTTTTGAATCGAGAAAAACCGGTTGGATTGCATCGCGCAGGCCGAGAACCCGCAGCATATCGTCTAAAAGGCCGCCGGCGGAAAATCCGCCGGTAAAATGAAAGCCGGTATCAAACGGAATGCCGTTCAGCCTGAAACGGGCCATGGATCCGCCGATGTGCGGGGCCTTTTCGATCAGCAGCACGCTGCGTCCTTTCAACCCCAGCAAAAGCGCCGCCGTCAGCCCGCTGATGCCGCTGCCCGCAACAAGATGGTCGTACTTGGTTTCAAGCATTTTAAAAAATATCTTCCTGGAGCTAAATTCCTATTGAAAAACACCGGGGAATGCCATCCGGACTTCTTCAGCCGATACAGCGAAATTTAAGCCTTCTGCAATATCCTTTTTAATGCCCCATGTGTTGACGCCAACAACATTTCCATTGGTTAAAGAAATCAATGGGCCTCCACTGTTTCCATGGTTTATGGATGCATCTGTTTGGATATATTCGGGATCAAAATCTTCTCTGATTGCACTTACTATTCCTTTGGTAACAGTCCATTCAAAAGATTCAGGAGCACCTATCGCAAGAACATCAGCTCCCACTTTCGCATCGCCAACAATCCCCATTTTAAGCCAAGGGAAATCTCCTCCATCCGCTTTTAACAAGGCCAGGTCTCTTTTTTTATCTGACTTTATAACTTTGGCAAGCGACGTTTCTCCACTTCGTCTCTGAATGGAAACAAGCTCCTCATTCTCAACAACGTGATGGTTGGTAATTAAATAACCATCTTGGCTAACAAAAAAACCACTACCAATTCCATCGGACGCTCTTACAACTACTACACAGTCAAGAAAACCATCATATTTTGAAAAGTATTGTTTTTTAAGGTCGAGGTCTTCATTTTCAATATGTCCATGTTCTTTCTCAGAATATTCCGGGTAAAGTCTTAATAAAGAAGCTCTGGTGCCTGAGTGGAAAGTAAGAGTAGCAGAATTTTCTCCAGTTTGTTTTAGCTTAGTCCTGTACTCATCCTTAGATGACTTGTCTAAAAAGTAAGTTGCTATGAACAAACCATTTTCTGCGGTTTTTCTGAGTAGCATCTTTGTTTCACCCCGCATCCAACCGCCTCTGTTTGTATCTAAAATTAGAGCCGTATAATCGGCACTAGGAATAGTGCTGAAATTATTCTCAATGATAGCCAGTTCGAATATAATATTGCCAAACGACATCTCCCATATTCCTTCGATTTGATCGATATTTTCATTGCACAGGTACTGTTCAACAATATTGGTGCGTGTGCAGTTTTCAATGGGTATTGGAGTGCGTCTGACTGCGCCAATTCTGGAACATCCGCTGGATACGCAGATAATCATTATCCATAAGAAGGAATAGCAAATTACTTTTTTAAGCATGACTGTCCTCAGCAGGTCGTTCAGATTGCCAGCCCGCCGTTTACACCGATGACCTGGCCGTGAATGTAGTTTTGTTCGTCGCTGCACAGAAAGCGGACGGTGGCGGCGACATCCTGCACGCTTCCGGTGCGGTTGAGCGGAATGAGCGGCAGAATCTGCTTCACCGGAAGGTGATCGGTCATGTCCGTCTCAATGACCCCGGGTGCCACCGCATTGACCAGAATGTTTTTTTTGCCGACTTCCCGGGCCAATGCTTTCACCGCGCCGATCAATCCGGCTTTCGCCGCGGAATAATTCATCTGTCCGGCCTGTCCGATCTGCCCGGACGTGGATGAAACGGCAACAATTCGACCCCTCTTTCGGGCCAGCATGGAAAAAAGCACCGCTTTGGTTACATTGTAAAATCCGTCCAGATTGGTTTTGAGAACCGCCTCCCATTCCTCGCGCGTCATGAACATGGCCAGATTGTCGCGGGTGATACCGGCATTGTAAACCACAGCGTACGGCGGCTCTTTTTCACAGCGGTCCGCGAGTGCGGCCTGTACCGCGTCATAGTCGCTCACATCAAACCCGAACAGCTCGCAGACGCGGCTTTTTTGTTCGATCTGCTTTTTCACCTCTTCGGCGGCATCCGGACTGCGGTTATACGTCAGCCAGATATCAAAGCCGCTGCCGGCCAGTTCCAGAGCGATCGCCCGGCCGATCCCCCTGCTTCCTCCTACAACTAGAGCATTTTTCATAAGCATTCTGATACGTTCAAAACCTACTGCATAGTAAGCAGTGTTTCCCGAATATCAGAGCGCAATTTTGAAAAGATTTGCCTTAGTGCATCCAACGTGGACTGCCGGACGGCTGATTTTTGGCCGAAGGCGCCGGCATTGACCATCTTGCCGGCCTGATTTACGCCGTGTGCCTGATAGTTTTTAGAAAATATCAGTTGGCGTCCGGGACCATAAACGTCGGCGGTTACAGTCATTTTTGTGTGGTAGTTTTTAAATGCGTATGACGGCACACTCAACACAACAACAGCCCGGCGGGTTCCTCCCTCCGGCTCGACATAAACAGCCGACCGTTTATAATTTTAAAGCATCTGGTATGGATTACCGAAGACCGGCTGCTTGAGGGTCTGAACAGCTGATCGCGGCTGTTCTACCAGGTAAGCAGTTCCGCATTGAGTTTGCGCACCAGCTTGTCGTTCAGGGCAATCGGGAGGCGACGCCAGTCTCCGGAGGTGCCGATGCCGTCCTGCCAGCGTCGGATCACCCGGCCGTCTTTTTGAACCTCATAGTTCATATCCAGAGCACAGGCCCCCGCACCAAAGCCGACCAACATGCGCGCTGCAGAACTTCCCGGGTTGTAACTGGTAATTTCCATGGAAAGCAAATAGCTGTCGGGGCCGGGCTGGTACTCAGAGGCCGACTGGATCAATGTTGCGTTATAGCCGGTTCGGTTCAGCCGTCGAATGAGATCCGGCTCCATATAGCGTCCAATTTCATTGCGATATTTCCATTGCCGGCTTTCCATCGCATCGGGATTTCCCCGATCCGACAACACGGCTATTTTAATTTTTTCTCCGGATGCAGTCGTCGGTGCAACAGAGCGGGTAGCGCATCCTGAAAAGAGAACGAGTCCGGCGAGAATCCCTGCAACAGCGCATTTTTTTATCATGTTCAATCCCTTTCATCGGTTTAACTGAAGGCTCCGATTGATATCGGGCATCAGCGGAAACGGTCGGATACTAATTCGTCCGTCACCTGTTGAAACTAAAAATCTCTTTTTATTTTTCCACTGGCGGTTCGTTCGAGCTGATCGACAAGGTCGATTTTTTTGGGGACTTTGTAGCTTTCCAGATGTGCATAGCAGGCCCGCTGAAGAGTCTCAGGTGTCGTGCCGGACGCCTCGACCCGCGCGCAGGGAATCTGTCCGTAGCGGGCATGGGCTTCGCCGTACACCCGCGATGCCTGCACGCCGGGCTGCCGGTTCAGCACGGCTTCCACTTCGGCGGGAAACACTTTCATGCCGGCAAAGTTGATGACGGTTTTGGCGCGGCCCAGCAAAGTCAGAAACCCGCCGGCATCCAGTCGCCCGATGTCCCCCGTGGCAAACCATTCGCCCGCCGCGTGCGGCTGCCACGGATGCAGATAGCCGGCGAACATGCCCGGCCCGCGCAGCAGCACCTCCCCGGCCCCGTTTTCGTCCGGATGGCGGATTTGAATCTCAAACCCCGGCTGCGCGCGGCCCACCGAGCCGGCCGGGCGCCGGTCTCCGCTGTTGATAAACGGCAGGCCGACTTCAATAATCCCGTAGGCTTCGTTCAGGCGGAATCCGAACTTTTGATAAAACGCTTCATCGATTTCCGCCGGCAGGCGCATCGCCGTAGAGATCGCCAGCCGCACGCCGGCGAGTGCAGCGGGACGCAATGCTTCGGTTTCGGTCAGCAGGCGGTAATGAAACGGCGTGGCATAGATGACCGTGCCGTCTCCCCGTGCCGCGGCGGAAAAAAACGAGAAGGGAAACGATTCACCGCACAGACGGATCGTGGCGCCGCGCCGCAGGAACAGCAAAATGGAAACGACAAAATGAAAACTCATGGAGAGCACCCACAGCACCGTGTCGGCAGAAGTGATTTGCAGCCGCTGATCAGCCGCATCGGTTCGCTCCAGAATGCCTCGATGCGTCAGCAGCACGCCTTTACAGATCCCGGTGGTTCCGGACGAAAAACGGATAAAGGCGGGCTCCATGCCCTCAAAGACGGCCGGAAGCGTTCCATCCACCGGCCGCGAGTGCACATAAAAACCGCCGTTTTCGGGCAGTGATTCGCAATCGATACGCACGGCCGTCCGCTTCGACGGCTTCTGTGAAGACAGCAGAAAACGGGCATCCGTCACGGCAAGAATTTCATCGATCACATCGTCCGCAGCCGACAGAGGCACCGGTGCCAGCACGGCATCCAGAGATAATACCGCCAGACTCAGCACAATGTAATCCGGCCCGTCCGGAAAGGCCAGACCGACCCGGTCACAGCGCTTCATGCCGAGGTCGCGCAAGGCTGCCGCCGCAGTATCCACCGCCTGCATCAGATCGCGGTACGAAAACGCGACCGCATCGCTGTGAACCGCGACATGCCCGTCCGGCAAGTCCGCCGTTTCCTGTCGAATCTGCTCAACAATATTCATCGCACAGCCTCCGCCGCCGCCCGGCCGGCGGCCTCGCCGGTCGCCATCGCGATGCCCATCACCCGGGCCGAAGCCAGCGCCATGGACTCCGCGGAAATCAGGCGGCCGGCTGCCCACAGGTTTTCAATATTCACCGAGCGCAGCGCGTCCAGCGGAATTTCATAACAAGCTCCGTCAGGCAGATACTCGAACTGCGGGCCGCGCTGACCATCCCAAAACTCAATTGGCCAGGCGCCGCGAGCCGCCGGGTGCTCCACGGAGCGTGCCGAGCGCACATCCTCGGCGCGCAGCACCGCGCGGCCGCGCAGCCGGACACCCTCACGTGGAAGCATGCCGGGCGATGTCTGCTCAATCCGGCAGCGGCGCAGTGCGGCAATGTCCGCAATCAGCCGATCCACAGCGCACCGACAGTCGCGTTCAACCTCTTCGTGCGGCGTGGCCGCCGGCAGGTTGAATTTAAGCAGCAGCGATCCGGCCCCGTCCGGCGTGCAGGTCGTCCAGCGACACCAACCCGGCAGCACGCCCGCTTCACCGGCCTGGCGCAGAACATACGGAATACGGATCGGCAGCAGTTCATCGTCCCGCACGCGCACCAAACGAATGCAAAACCCGCCCAGCGCCGGCTCCGTCGGAACGATGCAGTCCGCACCGCTTTGAGCTAAAACCGCGCCGTTTCCCGTACAGTCGATGACCTGTCCGGCAGCAAGCATCTTCTCCTCACCTTCCGGCAGGCGGAAGGAAATCGACTGAATCTGTTGATTGTTTGTTTTCATCTGAATCCGCCGAACACCGAAACAGGCGGTCAGCCCCGGCGTTTCTTCGATCTGTTTTCGATAAAAAATTTCAAACCAATCGGCCGGACAGCGGCAAACGGTCACCCGTCCCATAGCCTGTGCCGCATCGGGATAATCGATGCATACCGCCCGGTAAAACCGCTCGGGGAAACCGGGATTCAATACCGCCGGCGACCGGTCGGCTCCACTGTAAAACAGCCCGCAAACCGGAAAGCCCAGCCCGCTGATCATCAAACCGCCGGGACGTTCGAGCCGTTCCAGCAGCAACGTTCGTGCGCCGGCCCGGGCGGCGGCAACCGCCGCCGGCACCCCGCTGACCCCTGCACCGATAACGACTGCGTCAAAGGCTTCCAAATCAAGCGCTCCGGTTTATAGGGTTTCGAGCCGGCGGTTACTCACTCAACTCTTCCTGTGCATCGTTGAGTGCTTCGCCGACCTTTTCCCCCAGATCTTTGAACGCCTCGCCCACCCGCCGGGCGGTTTTGTCTGCCGTTTTCTTTACATCCTTTGCGGCGGCGCTGATGTTTTCCCTGGCCGCATCCAGATGCTCTTCTGCGGAGTCCGGGGACTCCGGTGCCGACTCGGCGGGTTTCTCCGGCTTTCCGCAGCCAGCCAGCAGCGCAAGGACAATGAAGATTCCGATTGGAGCCATTTTTATTTTCAGTTTCATGGTCGAAAGTCTATTTGTTTCACCACGGAATTCAAATCCTGCTGACGAAAAATCGATCGGCCAAAACCTCTGACAGGTCAATAATCCACGCGCCACAGAAAGAGGCCGAGAGGCGGCGCGGTCGGTACTTCGTGCGTGCGGTTTCCGGCACGGAGAAACCGGTCGGCATCGACCGCTTCCAGCTCCCCGACGCCGACGCGCAGCAGGAAGCCGGCAATCGAACGCACCATTTTGTAGAGGAAGCCCTTCCCTTCAACGCAGAGTTGAACATCCCCCTCCCGCGAGCGGCTGACGCGGATGGAACGAACCGTCTTGACGGTTCCGCCAATCTTGCGGTTCGGGTTGGCGGTGAAGGCCGCAAAGTCGTGCGGACCGACCAGATGCTCCGCCGCTCTTTTCATGGCGCTGATATTGAGTGTACGGCGCTCGTGCAGACGATAGAGCCGCAGGTCGGGCGGCACGGCGGGACCGTTCCAGATGAAATAGCGGTATTCCTTGCCGACGGCGCTGAAGCGAGCGTGAAAATCCGCCGCAACCGGTTCGAGCTTCATAATGGAAATAGCATCCGGCAGCAGCGCGTTGAGACTGTTCTGAAATTTCGCGCAGTCCACCGGCGGGTCGAGATCGACATGCGCCACCTGTCCTTTGGCGTGGACCCCCGCATCGGTGCGGCCCGAATGGTGTATGCGAAGAGCCTGACCGGTCAGTTTTTTAAGTACCTGCTCAATATCTTCCTGGACAGTTGGTTTGTTCGGCTGGATCTGCCAGCCGGCATACGGTGTCCCGTCGTAGGCAATCGTCAGTTTGCAACGCTGTTTCATGGAAACCCGGTGTAACAAAAACCGCTCCGGAAAACGAACCGAATCGTATTTTTCAGCACAAGGAACCTGCCTGACTTATGAATAGATCAGGCTTGTTCTGCTGAAGCAATCCATATAGATTTTTTGTTTATGCAGAAGGTAACGGGAAAGCGCTGTGTAAATCAGCCGCTGTCGCGCAGCCGTTAAAGCCGGAATACCGCCTTTCTGCCGAAACCGCAACCGCCTCCGCATGAGAGGCAGAAAGGAATGAGATGAAGAAGATCGCCGCGCGTTTTGCGCTTCCTGCACTGGCCTGTGCATTCACCGCCTCACCGGCTTCGGCCGATGTCTGGACCACCTACAGTCTGCCGAACACAACGGCCGGCTTCAATACCTGGGCGCTGGGCCATGCCGACGGACGCTTTATTTATGCCGAAAACGGCACGGTATATCGTCAGAACAGCTTCGGCAGCGGTGCCTATACGCAGTTCAGCAACACGCCGGTCAGCGGAGCCGATCCGTCGTTTATCGCCTCCGGCTCAACCACGTCCGCTGTATTCGGCAAGGGTGGCTGGGGAGCGTCGGCACTGACCGGCTTCGATCCGTCCAATACCGCAAGCACTTTCACGGACACCCCGTACACGCTGAGCAACTTTGACGGCGAGATGCGGGATGCCTCCAGCCTGTATATTGCGGGCGCCAACGGAACCGGCGGCTCCAACAATATCACGTACGTTTCGCTGGACGGAACGGTCAATCAGACGCTGATTGCCGATGTCTCGCAATACAGCGCCGGCATCGCTCTCGACGTGGACGGCAACCTGTATGTGGGCGACAACGACGATGGTAAAATCTACAAATTCACCTCCACCCAGCTTTCCGACGCCATCAGCGCCGATACCGCGCTGGGAATTAATGACGGCGCCTACATCTGCGATTTCGGTTCCGGCGGCAACATCGGCTCGCTGGCTGTAGACGCAAACGGTGTTCTTTGGGGCGCGGGCTGGGCCGCCGCCGGCATTCAGAGCTATGATCCAAACAGCGATTCGTTTTATACATGGAAACCCGGTTACGACACCACCCACTACCTGGTGGACACGTTTTCAAACAACGGCACCAACTATGTGTCCTTCGCCAGCGCCGGCGGGTCGGGCTCGGGCAGCAGTGCCCAATACGGCTTTGCACCGACCGACGCCGTACCGGAACCCGGCAGCGCCCTGCTGGTCGCCATCGGCTGGCTTTCCCTGGTTGCATTCCGTCGCATTCGGCGCGGATACAGCCTGTAGGTTTTGTTTCAACCGATTCCGCCCGTTTACGGGCGGATTTTCTCTTAACACATGCGTCCGCCTTTTCAGCTGTTTTCGATAGATGCCCTTCGTTCGACCGTCGTCGCCGGACTGCTGACTGCCGGGTTCGTGTGCCCGGCTGCGGAAACCAACAGCAGCCTGCCGACCATCCGCGTGCGCGCCGACCGACCGGCGCGCATCGACCCCTCGCTTCCGGCCGACAGCACCCTGATCTCCGGAAACGAAATCGAACGCTCGCAGGCCGCCTCGGTCCCCGATCTGCTCGAACAAAAAGCCAATCTCCGGTTTCGCAGCAGCACCGGCAAGGCCTCCGCCGGACAAATCGCCATGCGCGGCTTCGGCGACAACAGCGGGCTGCGTGTTCACATTGAAGTAGACGGCCAGAAATTCAACCGGCCCGACATGGGCACGCTCGACTGGAATCAGATTCCGATTTCCGATGTATCCCACATCGAGGTGCTGCGCGGCGGCCAAACCGTGCTCTACGGAAGTCACGCGCTGGCCGGGGTCGTGAACATCACCACCAAAAAAGGCGGTGCGCCGCGGCTCTATCTGCGCAGCGCCGCCGGCAGTGATGATTTCGAGCAGTATTCCGCGCACGCGTCCGGCGGCGCGGGAAGCTGGTATGCCGACGCCGGCGCCGACTATCTGCACGACCCCGGCTTTCGTTCCAATTCGCTTTCCAAAGCAAAAACCGTTCATCTCAGCCTCGGTCGGTTTGTCGCCGATGAAGGCAGCCTGACTCTGCGCGCCGCGCACGGCAAAACCTATATGCAGTTTCCCGGCCCGCTGACCCATGAACAGATGATGGAAAATCCGCGGCAGTCCTCCAATCCCGGCGATCAGTATGTGGCGGCCACCAACGGCCTGTACACCCTGCTGTGGGACGGCGAACACGACTGGGGCCGCACCCGGCTCAACGCCGGATACAACCACCGCGACATGAACTGGACATTCGGCGGCGTGTTCGCCGAAAACCGGCAGCAGGGCGTTTCCATTGCGCCGCGCATTCAGTTCGGCCCGGACAACACCCATTTGATCCTGGGCTGGGATCTGTTCTATGACCGGGTCGATTACCAAAGCTTTACCGACGCCACCAACAGCGACCTGAACGCACAGGCCGATCTCGAACGCGTCACGCACGGCCCCTACGGATTTGCTCAATTCGAACTCACGGACTCCCTCACCCTCAGCGGCGGCGCACGTTACGAAAACGCCCGCACCGACACCCGCTATGTGGAGTACGACTATATCCCGACAACAAAACCTTTTATTGATATGCCATGGGGCCCCGAACTGAATCCGGATTATGACCCGAATGATGTCGTGCGCACAGTCAACGCATCCAACTCGTTTTCAGGGATTGTTTCCAAAGAAGGCTGGGCGGTCGAACTGTCCCTGGTCTGGAAGCCGACCGAATCGCTCAGTCTCTGGGCGGGCTGGGATCGTTCCTACCGCTATCCCGTGCTCGATGAAACCGTATCATACCAGGGCTATCCGCTGCGCGACCCGCTCAATTCACAGCTCGATCCCGAGGAAGGCGACGGCTATGAGGTCGGCATCAAATACAGCGATGAACACCTCCTGTTTTCGCTGACCGGCTACTATCTCGATCTGGACGACGAAATTCTGTTCGACAACCGCACCAACATGAACATCAACATCGGCCCCACCGAGCGCATCGGTGCCGATATCGAAGCCGGCTGGACCGCCGAGCGTTTCGGAATCCATGCCCGCTGCGATTTTGTTGAGGCGCGTTTTGCCGACGGCCCGGACAAAGGGCGCAGCATCCCGCTCGTCCCCTGGGCGCACGGCACGGTATCCGGCTGGCTTCAACCCTTCGATTTTCTGCGCCTGTCCGCGTGGTACACGCATACCGCCCCGCAATATCAGGGCAACGACTATGCCAATGAAAACCAGCGTTTGCGCGACTACGGACTGCTCGGCGTGCAGATTGACATCACCGTCTTCGACCGAGCCACCGTTTTTGTTAAAGGCGACAACCTGCTCGACCAGACCTACGCCTCCTCCGCCTATGGAAACCTCTACTATCCCGGAACCGAACGACGCCTGATCGTCGGACTGGCCATGGAGCTGCCATGAAAACACACACCATCACTCTCGTCCTTGCCGTCCTGTTCCCGGCAGGAATTGTGTTTGCGGGCGACACCCCGCTGCATAAAGACAGCGCCGCCATCAGAAGCTGGGCCTCCGGCGTCCAGAGCATATCCTACGGCAGCAACGTCACCGACGACTGGAAAACGCCCGGCAAGGCGCTCGGCCCTGCCGAAGGAACAACGAGGGATATCGTTTGTCTGGGGCGCGGCGGACAAATCACCCTCACGTTTCCTCAGGGCATTTCCAACGGAAACGGCTATGACTTCGCCGTCTTCGAAAACGGTTTTTCCGACACGTTCCTGGAACTCGCTTTCGTCGAAGTTTCCTCCGACGGCACCCATTTTGTACGGTTTCGAAGCCAGGCGACCGATCAAAGCCCGGTGGGGCCATATGGAGCCGTTAATCCCGATAACATTACCGGTCTGGCATCTAAATATCCTCAAGAATACGGGACACAGTTCGATCTGGAACATATGCAACAGCTCTATGATTTTGTGAGTCAAGGCGGCGGGCCCGCCATTACAACTGCACACAAAAATCAGCTTCTCGAAAACTTTCCCTACCTCGACATGAACAACATCCAGTATGTTCGACTGATTGATATCGTTGGAGACGGATCCGCGACCGACGCATATGGAAACACCATCTACGACCCCTTCCCGACGATCGGATCAGCCGGGTTCGATCTGGATGCCGTCGCCGTGCTCCACAAAGGAAGCTCGGCTCCGCCTTCCCCGCCCAACACCTTCGACAACTGGGCCTTCTCACACGGTCTCAGCGGACAACCCGATGCAGATGCCGACGGTGACGAATCGCCCGATCTGGAAGAATATTTTCTGGGAACCGACCCCACCAATTCACTGCAAAACGCTGTAATGACTGTCGGAATACACAGCAATGCATTCATCATCGTCTATCCCCGGGACCCCGACGCCCTGGGCACCGTGACGTTTCAATTCGCCACCGCCCTGGCGAATGCCGACTGGACGACCGTCACTCCGGAGAGTACCGTCACCAACACCGTCGGTGAAAAACAAGAGGTGGAAGCCGCCATTCCGCTGACTGACAACGCCGGCTTTTACCGGCTTCGTTTTCAGGCCTCGCAGGAAGCCCCATGATTCGTTCCGTAATTTTTCCAGTCCTTATGACCGCCGCCCTGCTCTTTGCCGGCTGCGACGAATTCCCATACATGCGCAGGTGTGGGAATGAGACGGACGGGCAGCGCATTATCGCCATGGCGCCGAGCACAGCGGAAATTCTCTATGCGCTGGGGCTGAGCAACGAAGTTGTCGGCGTCAGCCGCTTTGCCGCCTATCCGCCGGATGTCACCAACAAAACCGTCGTTGGCGGACTCTACGATCCGAATTGGGAAGTCATCGTTTCCCTGCGCCCCACGCTTGTGATCGGTCTCGAAACGCAGAAGGAAATTGCCGCTCAACTTAACGCGCTGGATATTCCCTTCGTTGGAACAGCCCACGAACATATTGACGAAATTCTCCAGTCCATCCTCACTATCGGCGAGGCCTGCGGCGCGGAAGCCGAAGCAGTCACCCTTTTCCAGAGTCTGGAAAAACAGACCGCTGATTTTTCCAAAGGTAGGGCTCGCTCGCCGAGCGAGCCGCCAGTCCTGAGCGATGCCGAGGGGCGGACGTCTCGGCGAGACGTCCCTACCGTTTTGGTTTGCGTCGGGCATGATGAAAGCCTGAGCCGTATGTACATTGCCGCCAAAGGGACTTTTTACGATGAATTAATCGGACTGGCCGGCGGCATTAATGCCTGTGACGTGACCGGCGGCTATCCGGAAATCTCACCCGAAGGTCTCGCGGCTATGCAGCCCGATCTGGTGATCGACATTCTTCCAACCACTGGAAAAATTCCGGACGATTTTTCCAGGGTTTGGAAACCGTATCCGGCAATCGCCTTAACGAACGATTATGCCTCGATTCCCGGCCCCCGATTTGTTCTGCTTCTCAAAGATTTTGTCACCGCAATTCAATTAGAGAACAAATCAGAATAATTATGGATAGAATGATTCCTGATTCCGGATGCATAAATTATTCTGTCCATAATTATTTTGATCTGAAAAAACATGCATACAGCCATCCAGATTCAAAATCTCTCGCTGGAATTGAACGGAACGGCCATTCTGAATGGCGTTTCGTTTTCGGTGACAGAGGGTGAATACGTTTCAATCATCGGGCCGAACGGCGCGGGCAAGACGACACTGCTGCGCTGTCTGCTGGGAATGTACGCCTACAAAGGAACCGCGCAGATCCGCGGACTGGACTGTGCTGCGGCGGAAAGCCGCGCACTGGCCCGTCAGGTCGCTTACGTACCGCAGACGCACGATATTGAGTTTCCGCTGACGGTTTATGATTTTGTGATGATGGGGCGCTATCCATATCTCTCCGCGCTCTCGCCCGCGCAGAAACAGGATGAAAAAGCGGTTGAGCGCGCGCTGGAAATAACCGGCACGACGGCTTTTCGCTCACGCACATTGCGCACCCTCTCGGGCGGTGAGCGGCAGAAGGTGTATATCGCCGCCGCGCTGGCGCAGGAAACGCCGCTGGTTCTTCTGGATGAACCGGCGACGTTTCTGGACTGGAAACATCAGGCGGACATCATGGCGCTGCTGAAGAAAATCAACACGGAGTGCGGCGCAACCCTTCTGGCGGTCAACCACGACCTCAACAGCGCCGCGCACTGGAGCGACCGCATCATCGCTCTGAAAAACGGCACGGTGTTTTCATCGGGAACACCTGCCGAGCTGATCTCTCCTGATTCGCTTGAAGATCTTTTTGAAACCGCGTTTGAGTATAAACAAACCCTCGCCCCCGCCTCAGAGTCATGATTTTTGATCAGAATAATTAAGGACAGAATAATTTATGCCGATTCAACTGGAACAGCCAATTAAAGCGCTTTCCGAACAGGAATTCCATGATCTGGATTTTCAGGTGATGCGGCTGGCATTTGATGCACACAACCGGCTCGGTCGATTTTATGATGAGAAGATTTACCAGAATGAGTTGCTCAACCTGTGCAGGGACAACGGGATCTCTGCGGAAACTGAAGTAAAAATCGGGCTAACCCATAAATCATTCACAAAAGATCTATTCATCGATCTGCTCATTGAAAACGGCTCTGTTTATGAGCTGAAAACCGCAAACTCCATTGTTTCCGACTATCGCATACAAACACTCGACTATCTTTTGCTCAGTAATATTCGACACGGAAAAATTATTATTTTCCGCCCTCCCTCTGTAGAACACGAATTTGTTTCGACATCATTAGCTCCTTCAGATCGCCGAAATATTTCTATCTTAGAGGAATCATGGCACCATGGTTCAGAAACGGCTGACAAGCTGAAGTCAATTGCCTCGGACTTGTTTGATGATTGGGGGGCTTTTCTGGACTCAAAGCTTTATAAAGAAGCCATCTGCCATTTTTTTGGAGGACAGGAAGAAATTTCTGTGCCGATTGAAATCCTGAAAAACGGATGTTCCATCGGTACCCAGAAGATTCCGTTATTTTCTTCGACGGAGACATTTTGTATTTCTTCTGTAAAAATCGATGTTTCCGGCTATCAAAATCATCTCCAGCGATTTTTAAACTGCACGCCTCTAAAATCATTGTTTTGGATCAATCTCAATCGATCTGAAGTTCAATTTCGAACCCTACGTTCTAAATTATTCTGTCCCTAATTATTCTGATCAAAAAATGCGTTTGAAATTTGTCATCCTGATTCTGCTGGCGGTTGCGGCGGTGCTGGTGTTTCCAATGCTTGGAAGCACGAATATTTTTGAGAGCCCCGAAGGAGCCGTAATTTTCTGGAAGCTGCGTGTCCCGCGCGTGCTGACCGCCCTGCTGGCCGGGATGGCACTTTCGGTAAGCGGCATGATTTTTCAGGCGCTGTTTCGCAATCCGCTGGCCACGCCGTTCACGCTGGGGGTTTCGGGCGGCGCGGCACTCGGCGCGGCACTCTGGATGCGGTTCGGCGCATCCGTGATCTGGCTCGGCGTGGCCGGAACGTCGGCAGCAGGATTTCTCGGCGCGCTGGGTGCGGTGGCTCTGGTTTACGGCCTGGCGCGCATGAAGAGCGGGTTTTCGAGTGCCACGCTGCTGCTGGCGGGGGTGGCGGTCAATCTGTTTTTCTCCAGCCTGATTCTTTTGATGCAGTATTTCAGCGATCCCGGCGAGACCTTCCGAATGATCCGTTGGCTGATGGGCGGCTTTTCGGTGGTGGGGTTCAGCACGCCGCTCAATCTTCTTGTTTTCACGCTGATCGGTCTGCTGATGGCTGTTCTGCTGACGCGCGAGATGAATCTGCTGCTGACCGGCGAAGAGCTGGCCGGCGCGCGCGGTGTCCATGTGGAACGAACAAAAAAACGACTGTTTGTCGCGGCGTCATTGATGACCGGAGCGGCCGTGGCCTTCTGCGGCCCGGTCGGCTTTGTGGGCCTGATGGTTCCGCATATCTGCCGCCGGCTGGTCGGTGCGGATCATCGCAGGCTGTTTCCGGCCACGGTTTTATTCGGCGGGGCGTTTCTGGTTCTCTGCGACGGACTGGCCCGCACACTGCTTGCACCGGTCGAGATGCCGGCGGGACTGCTGACGGCCCTGCTCGGCGGCCCGTTTTTTCTATGGCTGCTGATTCGAAAGGA
>CAZITJ010000032.1:0-19596 GCA_964542135.1 uncultured Verrucomicrobiota bacterium | reverse complement strand
CCGCAGCCAATAAACGCATGCTCGGCCGCATTCTCAATGCCCCCATTCCGGACTCCTACTTTCAGCTCTTCGCCTGGGCCCTGACCAGCGCGGAGATCTGCGGGCCGGCCATCCTGGCCAGCGTCGGCGACACCGACAATCCCGACATGATCGGCGAAGTGGCCGACCTGCTCATCCGCAAAGAGGATACCGACCGCGTTCTCTGCTGCGGCTGCCATGACGGCAAGGCTCTGTTTTCCATCCGCATTGCCGACCCTGACATCGATGCCGGAGAAGTGGCCCGCCGCACGGCGGGCCGTAAAGGAACCGGCGGCGGACACAGCGGCTTTGCCGGCGGGCAGATCCCGATGGAAAACGGCGGCACCGCAAAGGAATGGGATGAAACGCTCCAAGACCTCACCAACCGTTTTAAACGCGCAGTCAGCATAAGCAAAGGCCCCGTCGGCAAACTCGTGTCGTAATCCCGCCCCTCAAGGAAAAAGAACCCGTTCCAATGGTTGGAAGAAGTGGAGTTGTTTTGTAAACAGAGGCGCTCTCAGTAGCGGTACCAGCGGCGGCGGATAAAAATCAGGATGCCGAGCGCGCCGGCAAGCAGCGACGCCACCCCGGGTTCGGGAACCAGCACGTTGTTGACAATTTCGGGGGAATTGACGGTGTAGCCCTCCGGCAGACGAAGCACTTCGTCGGCATGAATCTGGATGGTAAATTCATGATCACACGTCTCCGCTTCCAAATGCCCCTCCGCGCTTCCTGTCAAATCGCCGCCGACTGTAATGCTGAACGGATTGGCAATCGAGCGGTAGGAGCCGGCACTCAGCGTTGCATTGGTCGAAGCGGTAAACTCTCGGGAACCGGCCGGACCGATCCCGTAGGAAACCCACAGATCATCGCTGGATTCGGCTTCGTGCCGCTGATAATTCAAAGCAACATCAAAATAAATCTGAATGGTGCTCGGCAAATCCTCGTAGCCGGGCAGTCTGCTGATTTGAAGATCCTCCAGCACGACCTCGCCGTAGGCACGTGCGGAAGCCCCTCCCGACCCGGTGCCGACGGCATTGGCAAACACCTCGCCGGTGACCCCTCCGAGCGCGGTGGCAACCTCCGCACGGCCGGAAAAATGGTCATTGGCATAGGTGCTGATCGACGATAAAGGCTCGAACCCGTTCGAGCTGTCCTCCTCTTGATCCACGCTGATCGAGACCCGCGTGAGCACCTCGTGGGTTGCCGCCTGCGCAAGCGAGCTTGCGGCAAACAGGGCGCCAAAGAGCACCGTCGCAACGGTGGTTTTCCTTTTGGTCTTCATGGTTTTCTCCTTATTTATGCAGCCGGTAGAACATCGTGGGCCGTGTGGCGGGGACGACAACGGGGTTGGTGGAACCGCTGGGCGCATTGGTCCAGGCGGTATTGAGATCCGGGGTCTCCTGCAGCACCCAGCCCGGATCGTCCGGCGTCCACGAAATGGTCGCCTCGGACGCGCCGGTAATCACGATGGAAAGATGCGGTGCACCCGCCGTCTGCACGGCAACCATGGCCCAGTAGCCGCCCGCCAGCGAAAAGTCGCCGCCGGCCAGAGGCTGGCCGGCATCCGGCTGGCCGATGGTTCCGCTCACCGAATAGGTGCCGCCGGTGGCGGTTCCGCCGCCGCCGTCGATCGTCTGCCAGTCGATGGTAAGCTGCGCCAGCGCGCAGGCCGCCGCTACCGCCACGCATAGAGTCAAAAGTGTCTTTTTCATGGAATTCTCCTGTTTGTTTCACAGGACGATGAGGGCAAAAGCTGCCGTGCAAATGGTCCTGTTATCCATAGTCCTGTTGATCCTCGGTTTATTTCCGTTCCAGTTTTTCCAGCCGTGCAAGCACATGTTCCAGCGTGTTTTGCTGCTCCGCAATCGCGGCTTGCTGGTTGGCGATGACGGCCTGCAGGACGGGGGTGGTGTCGAGGCCGACGGCGGCGCGGATGCGGCGAACCCCCGCGCCGTCGTCCGTCTCCCACGCCTGGCCGACGAGGCGCTTGAGGTGCTCGCTGGTCAGCTCGGCGGTAGCAATGGCTTCACCGATTCCGCTGCCGGCGGCGACGATGTAGTCGCCCGCCGTGACGGGGCCTTCGACGCGCACATCGACCTGACCCACGAAGGCGACCTGGGTGTACTTGTGCTCGTCCTCCTCGGCGGGGGCGTTGCCGGTCAGGCAGGCCATGTCGGAGACCACGAAGAAGCGCTGCGCGCCTTCAAGGGCCTTGGTAACCGCGCCGTCCACCAGTGCCACCACGTCGCCGGCCGCGATGGACTCGGCCGGGTTGAGGCGCTTGAGGTATTCGGCAAAGTCGGCGCCGGTGCTCGAATAGGTGACGCCGCCGGAGCTGTTGCCTTCGATGGAGCCGCAGGCGGAGCCGCCGTGGTAGAAGGAGACAAAGTCGTTGCCGGTTCCGGGATTCCCGGAATACCCGATCTCGATGCGGATCCCGTCGGCGCTGGTCGAGGTGCTCTCGTTCTCGAACTCGGCCACGTGAGTGGTGATGTTATCCACCACATCGAGCCGCTTGCCGGGAGAGTCCGTGCCGATGCCGATGTCGCCGGTGCTTCGCTCGACCACCATGTGCGGGCCGTAGAGCGAGCCGCTCTTGCCGTAGACCTCGAGACGGTCCGCGCCGCCGTCGTACTTCAGCTTCATGCCGTGGGTGAAGTCGTCGTCCTCCGCCAGGCACAGTTCCGAATCGTCGCTGGCGCTGAGTTCGTTCGGGGCGACGATGAGCTGGCCAAGGGTCGAGCTGCCGACGAAGCGCGCGCCGCCGCCGGCGCGCACGGCAAACTCGTTGAAGGAGAGCGAAGCAAAGTCCTCAGAGGTCGAGTCCGCCCAGACAAAGGCGCCCTGGTGGTTGGCCTTGGCCCGCCGCCCGGCGGCAAGCGAGTATTGGGCTGCCGTACCGATACTGCACTCATTGCCTCCCAGTATAGTGGCATAATTGCCGCTTGAGCCGATCGTATTGTTCTTGCCGCCACCGATAAATGCATAATTTCCATTGTGCTCAATGCTGTTGGCGACACCGCCGGCAATGGTGGAATGATCGGCATCGTCACCGATGGTGTTGCCTGAGCCGCCCCCTATAGTGATCCCCTCGTTGTCAGTACCTGCCGCACACGATTCGTTACCTGCAATCCAGTTGATGGCATTCCCCAGAGGCTGTTCTATTCGCAATGCCCTGCTGTTCCAGACCCTGACTTCGACTGGCTGGTTGTCGGTGGTGCCGATGAAGCTGCCGCCGGTGCCGCTGTTGCCGCCGACTTTCCAGAAACGACCATCGGCCTGGCTGCGTGTAAGCAGATCGCTGGCGCTGTTGTTGTCCAGGTAGTTCTCGGCATTCAGATCGTTGTAAGCACTGAAACGGGCGTAGTCCAGCCACCCCGCATTCATGTTGCTGATGTTCCGGTAGTAGCTGCCCTGCTGGCCATCGAGCAGGTCGGCGTCGAGTCCGCTGCCCGCGCCGTCGTCGTCGGCGATTTCGGCGAGCGCCGCGCCGTCCTGGAGCATGCCGGCGCTGATGCTGGACGACTGGCCTTCATTCACATACAGGCCGTCGGCCGTGGACACGAGGGGGATCTGCCAAGTTGAACTCCCAAGATAGCCTTCCACCGAAAGGTCGCTGTAAGCACTGAAACGGGCGTTATCCAGGCTGCCGGCTGCAATGTTGTCGGCCGAGAGTCCGGACAGTTGCGAGCCGTCGCCAATGAAACCGGTAGCCTTGACATTGCCGTCAACATGCAGGGCCTCGTCCGGGTTGGTCTCGCCTATGCCGACGCCGCCCGAGGCGCGGATCAGGAACTGGTCCTCGCCGGTAGAAGCGAAGCTTCCGCCGGTGCTGTCGCTCCACACGAAGGTGCCGTCGTGGTTGGCCTCGGCTCCTTTGCCGGCGGCAAAGCCGTAATCGACGCTCATGCCCACCTCGTTCCCGAACCCGCCCGGGATGACGCTGTAGGTAGCATTGGAGTGGATGAAGTTCGACAAGCCCCCGCCGATCACGCTGTGCCTGGCGTCCGGGAACACCCAGTTGCCTTCACCCCCTGCAATGACGGCCATGCGCGCGCCCTGCATCAGCCCGTTGTCGAAGCCGCCGCCAATGACGGCGTACTTGGCGCTGTCGTACAAGATGTTCTGTCCTCCTCCGCCAACGAAGCCGCCGCGCGCGTCATTGAGAATACGGTTGTCGTACCCTCCCGCGATGGTGGCGGAGCCCGAATTGTCGCCGATCCTGTTAAACGCGCCGCCGCCCGAGATGGTGGCATAGCTGGAGTTGGTTCCGACCTGCCCGTATCCGCCGCCGATCGTGACGCCCGCGTGCGGAGCGCCAACCGAATTGCTCGCGTCGCCGGCCAGCAATGACGGTGTTCCGCCCGATGACCCCGGCACGATCCGCACCGCCCGCTCCCCGTTGACCTGGATGTCGAGGGGTTCGTCGTCGGTGGTGCCGATGAAGTGAGTGCCGGCGGCGGTACCGGCGTTGCCGCCGAGGCGCCAGAAGGTATTGGAGAGAACCGTACCGGAGAGGTCGGTCGTGCCGACGGCGCCGTCAACGATTTTGCCGCTGTCGACCGAAGCGTCGGCGAGCATGTCGGCGTCGATGGTGCCGTCGCCAATGTTGGCGGGGGGTATGCTGCCGGAGAGCTGGCCGGCGGGAACGGAGCCGGAGACGGAGACGGCGGTTCCGGCGCTGGCGGCGGTTCCGGCGGTGGGCGCATAGTGAGCGTAAGGCGCGGCGGTGAGTTCGGTGCGCGGGGCGAGCGCGGTGAACCCGCCGCCTCCGTTGGTCTGGACGCCGATGCCGAGCCAAAGCGGCGTGCCGTCGAACACGCCCGCGCCGAAGTCGATCGTGGTGGTGAACAACCCGTTGGAGACCGCCACGGCGTTGTTGGTGAGCGGGCCGGCCACCGACGTCCCGCCGCCGGCGGCATCGAAGAGCGCAAACTCGAAGTCGAAGGAGCCGTTGGCGGCCGAGCCGCCGGCGTCGAGTTTTCCCTGATAGGTGAATGCGGTGGATTGCGCAAGCGAGCTTGCGGCAAACAGGGCGCCAAAGAACGCCGTTGCAACGGTGGTTTTTCTTTGGGTCTTCATGGTTTTCTCCTTATTTATGCAGCCGGTAGAACATCGTGGGCCGTGTGGCGGGGACGACAACGGGGTTGGTGGAACCGCTGGGCGCATTGGTCCAGGCAGTATTGAGATCCGGGGCCTCCTGCAGCACCCAGCCCGGATTGTCCGGCGTCCACGAAATGGTCGCCTCGGCCGGGCTGTTGACGACCATGCTCAGGTGCGGCGCCGCCGGGTTGGGGATGGCGACGATGCGGAAGCCGATATCGTTGCCTTCATATGTATCCGTGGTGGTGGAGCCGCCGCTGTCCAGGCGCATATGATCCGGCCCGTTATCGAATGCACCGCCGCGCATCTGGTTCAGGCCGGAGGTGGTTTCCAGCCGTTCATAGACATTGCCCATCATGTTGAAGGTGTCGTTCTGTTCCTGCGCACCGTAGGCGGCATCCCAGATATAGTTCGGGTCGGAATTCACATAGCCCTCGGTGTCGTCGTAATAGTTCCAGCCGGAGGCGGTTCCATGGGTCGGAACGGGGGCGTTGCCGCCGTTGGCATAGAGGGTGTAGGTGGAGCCGTCGGGCTTGAAATAGGCGGCTTTGAACCACTCGTCCTCGGTCGGCAGGGCGTACCAGGTGCCGTGCGCGGTGTTGGTCAGCAGGTTATCGCGGCTCAGCGCGCGTTGAAAGGTTCCGCCGCTGAAAACATAGACTCCGTCGTTTACATCGCCGCTGGTTTTCCAGTTGCAGTATTTCATCGCCTCATAGAGCGTTACGTACGATGCGGGCGCGCCGCTTCCCGCGTTGCGTGTTCCGTCGTTCCAGTAGTTTTCATCGCCGTCACCCGCGCCGGAGGCGGCAAACTCCGCAATCGTCACTTCGTGGTCGCAGATTTGATAGACGTAGTCCACGGCGCCTCTGCCGCTGTAGGCGCTGTTGCCGGGGTTGCCGATAGTGACAAAGGCCGCCTGAGCCGCGCCTGCCATCAGAATCCATGCGATCATCATCCTGGTTTTCATGCGCTGTTTTCCTTTCCGGTTGTCGTTCATCTGTTTTTTAGGCTTCCGCCCGGTTTACTCCACGGTTTCAACAGAATAGAAACGCTGTGACGACAGCGGGTGCGGATCCGTCTGTGCCGCTGCGGGCAGTGGCATGCAGACGGCGAACAGAACGAGCCGTGCGAGTGAGGGGTTGCATATTCTGATCATGATCCATCCCCTTTAACTGGATTCCATTATCCCCCCGTTCGCCGTTTTTAACTATTCCCCTAAAGTGGGGATCGATCCGGCTCGCCGGATCGATTCATAAAACGGGTGGAAAGGGGGTGAGATTGAGATGCCGTAAACATGTGGAACGCGCACTCCGAGTGTGTTCAAGCATGCGAAAAGCGTCCCGGGACGGGCCGTTCCACCTCTTGTTTTTGAGCGCGTGGATCGTCTTCTCTTGGAGGACACGCCTCCTGTGCTCAGGAGCGTGTGGCGAATTGGAAGCGAGCCACAGGCTATCCGGAATGCCGGATAAGCCCGTCTTAAAAGGCACAGGCCTTCGATGAGAGAGAGCCTCTGCGTGCGTTCAAAATAGTCGTGTGAATGAGTGGAGATTAGTGGACGACCTTTTTTCCTCCTTCCAATGATTTTGCCCCTAGTTATTTTGATCGCCTCTTTTTTTACCGGTTTCGCTGTTTTAATGGCCGAAGACAGGTTGTATGCTTTCGCCATGGGCAAGGATGACATGCTGAACGCGGATCATCAGAAGCAGATGGAGCGGCTGGTCGGCGAATGTCTTGATTTGGGGCGCGATCCTCATGCATGGACTCTGCATTTGATCTGCGGACTTCGGGAGCTGATCGGCTTTCAGGTCGGCACCAGCGGCATGAGCACTGCGCCGGTCACACGGATGGCTCCGGAAACCCTGCTCGGCGTGGTGGATCACGGCTGGTCGGATGCGGCACAGCGGCGAACCTATCTCTCTTATATGAAGGACGGTTATTTGGCCACCGACCCCACCGCCGTGGCCTTCGGCCGGCTGCCGGGCAAGGTGGTAGTGCGGCGCAGAGAAGACGTCTGCCCGGATGGCTGCTGGAACCGCTCGTTCCATTATAACGAACTCTACCGGCCCGCCGGGCTGGCCCACACCATGCCCTGCGCCCTGCTGCTGCCGGCGCACAGAGGGTTCCGTACAAAATTTATCAATCTGCTGCGCTCCGCCGCCGATCGCCCGTTTTCAATGCACGACCGCTATCTGGCCGAACGCGTTCTCGCCGGCATTTACCGGCAGATCGGTAGAGGGTTGATGCCCTTCGGGGGATACAAACCGCTTCATATTACGGAGCGTGAACGCTTGATCCTCGCCCTGCTTGTCCGCGGCCTGAGCGATGCGCAGGCCGCCGCCGGGCTGGGCATCAGTCCGCATACACTGCGCCATCATGTGAAGTCGCTGCATCGCCGCTTCGGCGTGACCTCCCGCCTCGGTCTGCTGGCCGCCTATGCCCATGCCATTGGACTGCCTGCGCCCGTGACTCACGGACTGCCCCGGCGGGAACGGCAGGTGGTCGAAGGACTGGCACGCGGGGAAAGCGAAGCGGACATTGCGCACAGCCTGCAGATCAGCCCCTGGACGGTTCACGACCATGTTAAGAACGCATGCCGACGGCTCAACGTTCACAGCCGTGGTGAACTGCTCTTCTTTTGCCGTCTCCGTAGCAATGAAACAAATCACAACAAATGGGCCGGAATGAGGCTAAGTTAGGGCTTGTTGGCAGGGGTTGAAGATGCAAGCAGAAGGAACAGCCATGGACAATCCAATCTGGGAAAAAATCGACTACTTCTTCAACCGGTTCGTTCTTTTCAATATTCAGGATGTCGAGGTCACGCCCAGCCACATCGTCGTGGCCATTGTCGCGATTCTGCTGTCGGCGCTTTTATCGCGCATCATCCGCAGTATCCTGAAAAAACGGGTCTTCAGCCGCCTGAAGCTCGATACCGGCCTGGAATATGCGCTGCTGCGGTTTATCCATTACGCGATTCTGGGCTTCGGTGTTTATATCGCCCTGAAGGTCATCAATCTTCCGCTGGGCGCACTGGTCGGCTTCTTTGCGCTGCTCGGTGTCGGGATCGGCTTCGGCCTGCAGAACCTCGCTTCCAATTTCATCAGCGGCCTCATTCTGCTGATTGAACGGCCGGTCAAGGTCGGCGACCGTCTTGAGGTGGATGATGTCTGGGGCGATGTAACGCGCATCAACCTGCGCACCACCGTCATCACCACGCCCGACGACATTGCCATCATTGTGCCCAACTCGAAACTGCTGGAGAACAACGTCACCAATTACAGCTACGGCAACCGCCGCATGCGCCTGCATGTGCCGGTGGGCATCGCCTACGGATCGGATGTGGCGGCCGCGTATGAAGCGATGGAAAGCGCAGCCGAAGCGCACCACGAAGTGCTCAGGAATCCGGCGCCCAAGGTCTGGTTCCGGGGGTTCGGTGATTCGTCGCTCGATATGGATCTGCTCTGCTGGATACCGGATGCCGAGCGCAAGTTCGATGTGCTGAGCGACCTGAACCGCGCGATTGATAATGCCTTCCGCGAGCGCGGAATCACCATTCCCTTCCCGCAGCGCGATGTTCACATTCTCGATCAGGCGGCACCGGCAGACCCCCGGGCGGACATACAGGCGTAATGCGCCCTTCCCCGCCCGCTTTGGTCTCGCGTTGAAAGCGTCGATTCAATAACAACAGATCGCTGCTCTTCTGCCGGTCAGCAGACAAGCCTCAGACAGCCGGGGTCCCTGCGCCTGAAGAATTCGCGTCCCGGCCTGTTGTTTCGTTGATGTGCTGAACAACCGTTTCGTCAGGCATTGCGAGCCGGGGTTTAAGGGTTTGCCTGATTCCGGCGCAGACAGGCCTCCGATACGCTGTCTGTATGAACAGCCTGTTTTTTCACAATCGCAAATTGACCCTCGGCCTGCTGCTGTTCGCGGCACTGCTGCGGCCGCCGGCCGGACGGGCTGCGAACGATCCGCGTGATACCTGGACGGCGCCGGGCAACCCGCCGGCTTTTAGCCGAACAGACGGAAAAACGAATCATACGAATTTTGTTCCGAATGTGGTGAGCTATTCAACCTACAACGACCCGTTGATTGGATATAACCGCGTCATGTTTGCCGTCAATGACCGTCTTTACCGCTATCTCCTGATTCCGGCCGCCAGGGGCTACCGATGGATCACGCCCGAGCCGGCGGAACGCGCAATTGCCCGTGTTTACGACAACCTGAAAACACCGGGCCGGGCGCTCAATCACCTGCTTCAGCTCCGACCCGGCGCGGCGAAAACCAACCTGTTCCGTCTCGGCATCAATACCTCTGCCGGACTGCTGGGTCTGTTCGATCCGGCGGAGGCCTGGTTCGATCTGAAACAGACGGAAACCGATCTGAACGATACACTGGCAGAGTGGGGCGCGGGCTACGGGTTGTACCTGGTCTGGCCGCTGCTCGGCCCGTCCGATCTCCGCGATACGGTTTCCCAGGCAGGCGGCTATTTTCTCGATCCGGTCATTTATCTGACCGACAACCCGGCCACGACCGCCATTCAGGGGTTTGAATATCTGCAGGATTTCGCGCCCGGCGCCGACCGCTACAGCGAACTCCGCGAACAAAGCGACGATCCGTATATTTTCTTCCGCAATCTGTATCTTCAGGGAGTCCGGCGCGATGCGCATTACGAGCAGACTGATTGAGCGCTCCGCCGATTGGATTGTCGCTCATCCCCGGCTGATCCTCGCGCTGTTTCTGGCCGCAACGGCACTGCTTGGGTGGCAGGCGCGCCGTTTTCGGATTGACGCCTCGGCCGATACGCTGCTGATGCGCGACAACCGTCATTACATCCAAACGCAGGAGGTGAACCGCCGTTTTTCACCGCAGGAATTTATTCTGATTGCCTACGAGCCGAAAACCCACCCGCTGATTTCAGAACAGACGTTCGCCGATCTGCGGAACATCAGCGACCGCCTGCGCACAATGGAGCGCGTGGAATCCGTCCGTTCCCTGCGGACCGTTCCGGTGCTTGCGCTCGCGGACAATCTGCTCTCGGCCGGCGAGAACGCTTCAAAATGGAGCATGAAAGAGCAGGCGTTCGAGCACGACGAATTTCGCCGCGCGCTCGACGGACATACGATTTATGAAAATCTGCTGATCAACGATGACCAGACCGCCACCGCCATTCAGGTTCTGTTCAAGAGCCATCCGGAGCTGGAAAAAATTCACGAAAAACAACTGGAACTGCGTAAAAAAGCGCTCGATACCGGTCTGTCGGACGCGGAAACGGACCGTCTGGAAACCCTCAACCGGCGGGCCGAGCCGCTGGAGCGCAGACTGGATCGCCGCCGAACCGAAGAGGTGCAAACCATCCGCCAACTCCTGAAGCCTTATGAGAATCGGGTGAATTTTTATATGGGCGGCGTACATGTGCTGGGCTTTCAGCTCATACACATCATTCAAAATGATCTTGCGGTTTTCGGTGGTGTGATTGCGTTGATCATCTGTCTGATTCTGCTGGTTCTGTTTCGCCGGCTCCGATGGGTTCTCATTCCGGCTGTCTGCTGCACATGCAGCGTACTGACCACCATGGGTCTTTTCGGAATGCTCGGCCTGAAGACCACGGTCATTTCCTCCAGTTTTGTTGCGCTGCAGCTCATTCTGACTCTGGCCGTGGTGATTCACCTGACGGTTCAGTATCGCGAAGAACAACGGGCGCATGCGCACCGGGACTGCAGACGGCTCGTCCGCGACACCCTGATGCGAAAAACCAAGCCCTGTTTCTACGCGGGACTGACCACGTCCGTCGGATTTGCATCGCTTCTGTTCAGCGGACTCCAGCCTGTAATTGCGTTCGGGTGGATGATGATCATCGCCATGGGCGTATCCATTCTCATCAGCCTGATTCTCTTTCCCGCCATGATGGCCATGCTGTCGCGCAAAGAAACGCATGAAAGCCGCAAGCCCGCCGGACATCTGCTCTCGTTCTTCAGCACCGCGGCCCTGCGGCATCCGCTCTGGATTGCGGCAATCGGACTCGGCGTACTCGTCGCCGGCACCGCCGGATCGCTGAAACTGAAGGTCGAAAACAGCTTCATCAATTATTTCCGCGACTCCACCGCCGTTCATCAGGAGCTGAGCTATATCGACAAACACTTCGGCGGCACTACGCCGCTCGATCTGGTGTATACGTTTCGCAATAAACGGGCGGACGGACCGCTCGAGCTGCGCGCCGAAACCGTGCAAACACTCCATAAAATCCAGAACCGCCTGAAGCAGCACAAGGCCGTCGGCAAGGTGCTTTCCCTTGTCAACCTGACCGAACTGGCCCGCACGCTCAACAACGGCAAACCGATCACCGAGTATGAACTGACTGCGCTGTACCGCGGCATGGATGAATCGCTGCGCAAGGATCTGCTCGGCGCCTACTACGCGCCCGACGCCGGCCAGGCCCGCTTCAGCGTGCGCATTCAGGACACCACGCCCGGCCTGAACCGCACCGCGCTGCTCAAGAACATCCGCAGCGACATCCGCCGTCTGGGCATTCCGGAAAACGACTATTCGCTCACCAACCTCTTCGTCCTCTATCAGGACATCCTGCAGCGGCTCTTCCGTTCCCAGGTTCTGACGCTGGGCATCGTCTATGCGGCGCTGGCCGTCACCTTCCTGCTGATTTTCCGTTCGCTGAAAATCGCCCTGCTGGCCATGATCCCCAATCTGTTTTCCTCCGCCGCCGTGCTCGGCGTCATGGGCTGGGCCGGCATTCCGCTCGACCTGATGACCATCACCATCGCCGCCATCGCCATGGGGATTGCCGTCGACGACACCATCCACTACGTCCACCGCTATCTGGAAGAAATTGAAGACCATCCGGGGGATGAAGCGGTTCGCCGCTCGCACCGCAGCGTCGGCTTCGCCGTACTCTATACCACGCTGATCATCACCATCGGTTTTGCCACGCTGGCTTTTTCCGATTTCATGCCCAGCGTACTGTTCGGACTGCTCACCGGCATCGCCATGATCACGGCCCTGCTGGCCGATCTCTGCGTGCTGCCCATGCTTCTCGCCCGGTTCATCAGATCCCGGTAACCGGCAAAGCAAACGCCCGTTTCCAGGCTAAGAGTTTCCTCCCTCTGAAATCGGATAAACCCTGATTCACAGCAGTGCGGCGCAGTCGGTAGTCTTGTTTATGTCAATCCGCAGGAACCATTAAGAAAGGAACTGTTATGTTACGCTGGGCTCTTCTCTTTTTCGTCATCTCAATTATCGCCGCGCTGTTCGGCTTTACCGGGATTGCGGGTGCCGCCGCCGGACTCGCACAAATTCTCTTTTTCATCTTTCTGGTGGTGTTCATTGCCGTGCTGCTGCTCGGTCTGACGGCCGGACGCTGAGTTCCGAATCATGAAGATCCTTACATTAACGATGAATCCGGCGCTGGATATGAGCTGCACGACCGGGGAAGTGGCTCCCAACCGCAAGCTGCGCTGCGAACCGCCGCGCTTTGATCCGGGCGGGGGCGGGATCAATGTGTCCGCCGTGATTCATGAGATGGGCTGCAAATCGACCGCGGTGTTCCCCTGCGGCGGTCCGGCAGGGGAACAGCTCGTCGAGCTGGTAAAGACCCGGGGCATCCGCTGCCGTCCGGTTGAGATTCGCAATCCGACCCGCACCAATCTGTCGGTGCGCGACAAATCGACCGACAAACAGTTCCGCTTTGTGATGCCGGGTGCCGAACTGAGCGAAGATGAAATCGACGCCTGTCTGGAGGCGCTGTGGACCGCGGATACGCCACCGGACCTGCTGGCGGTCAGCGGGAGTTTTCCGCCGGGTGTCTCCCCGGACTTGATGACCCGCCTGGCGGAAGAAGCACGTGAGCGCAATATCCGGCTGGCAGTGGACGTCTCGGGTGAGCCGCTGCGCAAAGCCGTGGAAGCGGGCGTGTTCCTGCTCAAACCCAACGAACAGGAACTGGCCGATTTAACGGATACAGATCCGGATGCCGACCCCGAGCGCGCGCTGTCTCAACTGATGGAGGAGACGAACTGCGAAAACATCGTTCTGTCGCTGGGCAGCAGCGGAGCCTGCCTCGCCGCTGCCGGCGCTGTCGAACGGTTCAGCTCACCGGAAGTGGAGGTAAAGAGCCGTACGGGCGCAGGCGACAGTATGGTCGGCGGCATCCTGACCGGACTCTGCCGGGGATACCCACTGCGCGACGCCGTGCGCCTCGGCGTGGCCGCCGGCAGCGCCACCGTTCAGACCGAAGGCACGAAACTCTGCCGTCGCAGAGAGGTCGAAGAACTCTTTGAACAGATCGGCTGACATGCCGTCCGGAGAATCATCCGGCAACCAGATCATCCTCCCGATGCGCTTTGGCAACGGCGGCGGCGAGCTCGTCGAGTTCGCGGTATGTGTCTTCGTCCGGCATGCCTTTATGCAGGACGGTTCCGAGCACATCGACCTTCAGATTGGGGATGAGCCCGGCAATCTGTTCAATGGCTTTGCTGCTCCAGCCGTAGGAACCGATGATAGCGGCATATTTCACTTTGGGCCGCAGCAGATTGGCCAGATGCGAAGCGTAGTAAACGGCCGGATGCGGTCCCACATGGACGGTGGGCGTGCCGACAATCAGCGTGGCGGCATCCACCAGTTCAATGGCCAGTTTTCCGATGTCAGTCACCGACAGGTCAAACGCATGGACGGTAACGCCGTGGCGGGCGAGTGCATCTGTGAGATGTTTCACCATCATGGCGGTGGAACCATGCATGCTGGCATACGGCAGAACAACCTCATTTTTCATCTGAGGCGAGGTCCAGTCGCGGTAGGCCTCAAGAATGAATTCGGGTCGGTCATAGACCGGCCCGTGGCTCGGGGCGATCATATCGAAGTCGAGCCCGTCGAGCTTCTCCAGATTTTTCACAATCGTCTTCCGGAAGGGCATCATGATTTCCGCATAATAGCGCTTGGCCGCTTCGTACACCTGCGCCTCGTCGGTCACAAACAGATCGGTTGTCGCCAGGTGCGATCCGAAAAAGTCGCAGGAAAAGAGAATGCGGTCTTCGGGGATGTGGGTGCAGAAGGTTTCCGGCCAGTGAACCCACGGCGTGTAAACAAAGGTCAGGGTTTTTCCGCCGAGCGAAACGGTTTCGCCGTCCTGCACAATCTGAATGCGTTCTTCGGAAACCTGCAGGTGCGAGGTGAGCATATCACGCGCTTTTTCATTACACAGAACCTTCGCCTCCGGATAGCGCTCCAGCACCGCGGGAATGGCGCCGGCATGGTCCTGCTCGGAATGCTGGGAGACCACATAATCGATACGCTCCACAGACTGAAGCTGCTCCAGCAGATCCTCATGCAGTTCCGGATCGGCGCTGTCGATCAGCGCGGTTGCATCGCTGCCTTTCACCAGATAGGCGTTGTAGCTGGTTCCGTCGGGAAGCGGTATCAGCGCGTCAAACAGACGACGCTCCCAGTGAACACAGCAGATCGCTTCTATTCCGTTTTTAATTTTTCGTGCATGCATGGTGATCTCCTTTGGTGTTGTTTCGACGGTTCAGTACTGATGAGTTCATTGCGCGTTCCTGTTCTGCGCTTTTCGGGAACAGAATATGGTTTTCCGGTTTTTGATTTTTATCAGTAATCCTTTCCCTGTTGGTAATAAAAGAACAGTACCCGATCATCTGCCGTCCCGCCTTGATTCAGCTCAAGCCGTTCTTCTGCTATCACTTTCGTTCTCATTGTTTTCAGGCACCGAATTTGTTGAGTCGTCCGGCATGTGCCAGAGCCAGCGGCAGCAGGTCGGTCGCCGGGAAGCGCGGACCGAGACCGCCCGCCATGCAGGCCCGTTCCCCGAAGCTGTCCACGGAATCCGGCCGGCAGGCAGGAGACCACAGCAGCGCCGGAACCGGGTGCCAGCTATGCGACTTTAACTGCGACGGTGTGGAGTGATCGCCGGTGACGATCAGCACGTCCGGGTTGAGCTCCCGCAAGGCGGAAACCATGGAGTCCGCTTTCTGGATGGCCGCTTTTTTCGCGTCGAAATCGCCGTCTTCGCCGCGGCTGTCGCTCGGCTTGAAGTGAACAAAGAAAAAGTCGAAATCATCGAAGCGGTCTTTCACCTGTTCGATTTCCTCTGCAAATGAATCGGGCTGCGGCAGCACCTCCATACCGAGCAGGCGGGCGACGCCGCGATACATCGGATAGGCCGCCGCGGCTGCGGCGTGCAGTCCGAATACCTTTTGAAACGACGGCCAGTCCGGTTTGTTTGCCGCGCCGCGCAGCAGCACGCCGTTGGCGGGATGGTCGCCGGCCAGCGTCTCCCGGGCGCGTTCCGCAAACTGCGCCAGGGTCGCGGCGGTTTTTTCGGCCTGCGGAGCCTGCGTCTCCGGCTCAAGCGGTTCGCAGCCGGTCTGCTGTGGATCGGTATCGCTGACTTCGTCCGAAAGGTCTTCACCGCGTATCACAGCCAGAAACCGGTGTTCCTTGATGGTCTGCACAAACAGTTCAGCGCCGTCGAGCTCAATAGCATCCAGCTTTTCACAGAGCTGACGGTTGGTGTCGGTATCAATGCGTCCGGCGCGGCGGTCGGTTACTCGTCCGTCGTCGTCGAGCGAGCAGAAATTGCCGCGAACGGCGACATCGCCGGGCTGCATGTCAAAGCCGGTGCCTGCGGCCGCGAGGGCGCCGCGCCCGACCTGAAACAGGAGCGGATCATAGCCGAAAACACCGAGGTGCCCCGGCCCGCTGCCCGGTGTAATGCCGGCTCGCACAGGGAGGTGAAGCCCGCAGGTTCCTTCCCGGGCCAGTGCGTTCAGATTCGGCGTCACCGCCGCCTCCAGCTCGGTCAGGCCGTGCGGTCTGCCGGGCAGTCCGCCCAGCCCGTCGAGAACCAGCAGAATAATTTTTGAATTGTTTGCCGCCGGCAGCCCGGCGGTCTGTTCAAACGGATGTGTCTGCATATCAGGATCCCTCTTCCACCCAGGTTTTGGCTTCGTTGATTTCTGTGGCGTCAAAATAGCGGATCGCAGCGGCGGTAAAGGGCTTGCTGAAGATCGCCATGCCTTTCTGCCACTGCTTATCGCCCACCAGTGCGAGGCGCTCAATATCGGCAAAATGCTTCGCATCAAACTTGATGTCCTCCCACAGGGCACCGGCGGTCCAGCCGTGAAAATCGCGCATCTCCACCAGAATCCGGATTGTGCCGTGCTGCTCAATCATCGGCTCCACGGTCTGCAGAAACTCTTCATAATCCGCCTTGCGAAGCCGTTCACCGATCTCCGCATACAGGATGCGGCTTCCTTCTTTTTGATTCAGTTTGACCATGGCGTCTCCTTTCGATTGGCAATTTCTGTTTATAAACGAGCATATGCCGTGAACACCAAAAGGACGATCAGGCACGCCCTGACTCCGTGCTTCGTTTATCCTCACGGATTCAGCGGCGCGGCATTCCGTCAGAATTTTCGAAGCAACATCTCCGGTTCGCGCTGATTGGGACTCTGCGCGGTTTGCTTCATTATTTCGTCAGATCGTTGATGAAAGGAGCTTGCCATGATGGACCGTATTCAGGAATTGCTGGGAGACGACCGAAACCTGCTCGAATATGAATGCCGCGGAATCAGCCGGGACCGGCTGCATCTGCCGGGACCGGATTTTATTGACCGCGTTTTTATTCCGTCGGACCGGCCGGTTCGCGTTCTGCGCAACCTGCGTGCACTGTATAGTCACGGACGTCTGGGCGGCACGGGATACCTTTCGATTCTGCCGGTTGATCAGGGCGTGGAACATTCCGCCGGCGCATCGTTCGCGCCCAACCCGGACTATTTCGACCCGGCCAACATCATCCGGAAAAGACGATCTTGCAAACGCCGTCCGTGCCGCCGTCATCAACAAACGTGCCGGCGGCACCGGGATGATCACCGGGCGCAAGGCCTTTCAGAAACCCCTGGAAGAAGGCATAGAGCTTTTAAACGCCGTTCAGGACGTCTATCTGTGCGAGGATATCACCGTTGCCTGAACGAACGTATGAAAACAGAAAACATAGCAGGAAAGGAGAAACAGTATGTTATGGCTTGATCTGGTTATGCTCATCGGTCTGGCGCTGATTTTAAGCAGCGCGCTCACCTGGGGCTTTGGATGGCGGCATCCCGCCCGGCGCGAAGGAACCGGCATGTCGGTTGCCTTTCTGTTCCTGATTCTTTTCTTCGCCATGTGGGCGGGACAGGGCTGGATTGTGCCGTGGGTTCCGGCGGGCTATCAGGCACCGTGGCTGAGCTTTCTGACCATCGGTCTGTTTATCAGTCTGCTGGTGCTCGCACTGGCGGAACCGGCTCCGCGCAGACGGCCGCCGGCTGAATCACAGGAAGAGATCACCGAACCCGGCAAACCGGCCGCGGTCTTCGGCTTCTTCTTCTGGATCATAATCATTGCTCTGCTGATCACCGCCCTGACCGCCTGATCGGTATGTCATAAAAACCAAACACAAAGGAAAACACCATAACCTGATCTATTCCTTTTCTAATATAATGACAGCCCCTTTTTGGTCATTAACCGCGAGAGAACACACAGAACGCAAAAAAGGAAATTCTGTAGCCGCGGGCGGTGACCGCGGGGGCTCCAAACGATGCGGGGTCAGTTTTTTTGCCACCAAAAACACAAGAAGGCACAAAAAGGCAGGGACGGCTGTCCCCGGCCGTCCGCACAATGCGTGTTCAGTTTTTGACCGTTAAGACGCGAAGACGCGAAGGAAAGACTGGCCGGGGCAAATTCATCCGCAGATGGAATTGTAGGACACGGTTGCCACTCCCTGCGGTCGTTGCTTCGCGGTAGCGAAGCCTCTCTCGCGATGGTCGAGTCCCGAAGGGAGCGTGTGAGACCTGGCTCCCGCGCCGAGCCGATCTCCGCTTGTCCGCCATAGCGTTCCTGGCCTCCGAAGCCTCCTGACCTCCACAGCCTCGGCGACGGAGGTTGGCAAAGGAAGGTTGCTTTGAGCTCGCCTTGACTTATCGAAATCAATAAGGTACCAAGATTAGTTATGTGGGAGATTCTCGAACACCGCACGATTGCGCAGACGTGTAAAAAGCTGCCGCTGCGCGTCGTGAAAAAGTACGAGCTTTGGAAGGACATTGTATTCCGGCATGGGCCGGACAAGTTGCGGGAGTTTCCGGGTTTTCACGATGAGAAGTTGAAAGGGGATCGGTTGGGGCAGAGGTCTTCAAGACTCAACCTTCAGTATCGAGTGATCTACAAAGTGGAAAAAGAGAGTGTGACCGTCAGCGTGATCAACATCAACGCGCACAAATATTGAGGTGAATTATGAAAAAGAATCGTGAATTTGCTCCGGCAACTCAGCACACGACATTGACCACCGGCGAAACCATCCGGATGCTTCGGGAGCTCAAAGGCTGGACGCAGGAACAGCTGGCGGAGCAGTCCGGCCTCAACGCCAAAAACATCAGTCTGCTCGAAAACGGCCGTATCGACATCGGCAAAAAACGCGCCGAACAGCTGGCGCGCGCCTTCGGCGTCCACCCCGCCATCATCATGTTCCCCGAATACGAATCCGATCTGATCGGAAAGGCGGCGTAGGGAGGTTGACAGAATAATTAAAGACAGAATGATTTTGGAAGCCGCAAAAAAGGCACAGAAAGCGCAAAATAACGAATTAGGCGGACTCTTTCGCTTATCCTGTAGGCTGTAGATGTCCTGTAATACGTAAGCGGACTTCACTTGAATCTTTATCGAATTCCAGCTCGGTGATCTGCCATTCATCGCCCAGCCCCAGCAGTGTGTGAAACAGTTGTTCAGGTGCATTCATGCTGCTGAGTGTAGCACAGCGATCCATTCAAAATGACGAAGAGCCAAAAAGCTCCTGCTTAGCTGTTGTAGGATAGAAGCTTATGAAGGGAAACTTGTTCAAAAAAACAAGAAGTCGGGGGATAGTAATACAGAGACAGTACACAGGAAATTCTGTAGCCGCGGGCGGTGACCGCGGGGGCTCCAAACGATGCGGGGTCAGTTTTTTTGCCACCAAAAACACCAAAATCCACAAAAGTTCCAAGCATTGGAAGACGCCGACCTCTGACCCCTGACTTCCGACCTCTGATCTCCGATCTCCGCTTGTCCGCCATAGCTCACAGAGCGACGGCGGAACCTCTGTCTTCAGTCCTCTTTAGCCTGTGAAATGCCTGACCCGTGAAAGTTTCTTTCATCGGGCTGTCTTCAGTCCCCAATCGTCCCCTTGTGAGGGGAAATCCCTACATCTTTTTTACCTTTTTCAAGTTTCCAGTTTCATCTTTCAAGTTTCTCCCCAGTTCCCTAAGCTGAACGGCAGTTTATGCGAGCCGACCCGAAGTGTCGGGTTTCTGAAAGGATCGAGCTTGAATGCAGGGTATGAGTGAACCGGTAAATGATGAAAAAAGCGTTCTGACCCCGTGGCCGCTGTGGTCGGCACCGGCAACGCCACCGACGAGCTGAAGGACGGTGAGGCTGTGACCGTTT